>DASTOZ010000025.1:0-7824 GCA_035762365.1 Pyrinomonadaceae bacterium
AAACGGAGCCGTCGCGCGATGGTCCGCGCCATTGGGTCCATTCCTGGCCCTGAATCGTTAGCGTGGACGCACAGACACTGACTGCAAGGATTATTTTCTTCATGGCGCGGATGATAAATCAGCAGGTGATATCATCCAAGACGGTATGCGAAGGCGCGTGACCAAAATCTTTAAGTTCGTGATCATCGCAGTCGTGGCGGCGATTGCCTTCACGGCGCTCAGGATCTACACGTACAGCAACACCTCGTCTGACACGCAAGCGGATGCCGCGGTCGTTCTCGGAGCAGCCGTCTGGAGCCAGGGCGTTTCGCCCGTCTTCCGCGAGCGAATCAACCATGCAATCGATCTTTACCGCAGGCGACAGGTGCACAAGATCATCTTCACGGGCGGTCAGGGCAATCCCAACGAGCCGACCGAAGCAGCGGCCGCTCGCATGTACGCCATCGGCAATGGCATCTCGCAAAGCGACATTCTGATCGAGCAAAGATCGCATACGACTTACGAAAACCTCGTCTACGCAAAGCAACTCGCCGACGTGCACGGTCTGAAGAAGGTGTTAATCGTGAGCGATCCAATGCACATGAAGCGCGCGATCGCGATGGCCCACGACGTTGGTCTTGATGCGTATCCATCGCCGACGACAACCACGCGCTACACGGGTTTTCGCAGTCAGGTGTCGGAACTTACTCGCGAAACGTTCTATTACCTCGGCTACACGATCAGCAGCTTTTTGAAACTGCCGTCGGTCCAGCCCGTCGCGATCTCTGCACCTGTTGTCGACGCCGCAACACTGGGAACTACGGACTCAGCAAGCACAGATTTTGATACTCACGTCGCGCAATTGAAGAAACGACTGCCGTCGACCGATTTCTCGATCGTGGTCCAACGACCGTTCGTCGTGATCGGCGACGAGCCGGAGAAAGTGGTGAAGGACCGCGCTGAAGGGACCGTCAAGTGGGCCGTTGAAAAACTGAAGCAGGACTTCTTCACGCAAGATCCGAAAGAGATTCTCGACATCTGGCTTTTCAAGGACGCCGACTCTTACAAGCGAAATGCGCGCCTGCTCTTCAACGACACGCCTTCGACGCCCTACGGCTATTACTCGCGTTCGAACAAAGCGCTGATCATGAACATCTCGACCGGCGGCGGCACGCTGGTCCATGAGATCGTGCATCCGTTTATGGAGGCGAACTTTCCATCGTGCCCGGCATGGCTCAACGAAGGACTCGGTTCGTTGTACGAACAGTGTGGCGAAGAGAACGGTCACATTCACGGTTACGTGAACTGGCGACTGCCGGGTCTGCAGAAGGCGATCAAAGCGGGTGAGGTCGGATCGTTCAAGCAGTTACTGGCGATGAACGTGAACGAGTTTTACGGCGACACGCAGGGGGTCAACTACGCGCAGGCTCGTTATCTCTGCTACTACCTCCAGCAAAAAGGACTGCTCGTGAAGTTCTACAAACAATTCCTCGCGAACCGGAAAACAGATCCGACGGGTTATGAAACGTTGAAGTCAGTGCTTGGCGAGACGGACATGCAGCAGTTTCAACGCAACTGGCAGAAGTTCATTCTCGAACTCTCGCAGGAATTCGAGCTGCGTCTCGCGAACTAGATCACGTCCGCGAAACTCTTCCGCGTGCGGGCGAACCACCAGTAACCAAAGAGACAGACGACGAGTGCGACGGCGGTGAAGTATGCGAGGCCGCGCCAGTCCGGCGCTGCGCCTTCGAGGAAGATGCGACGATAGCTGCGCACCAGCGGTGTGAATGGATTGACGTTGATGAATGTGCGAAAACGATCCGGGACGATCGATTCGGGGTAGATGATCGGCGTTAGGTACATCCACGCCATCAGCAGCAACGTGATTCCCTGCGCGATGTCGCGTAGAAACACGCCGAGCGATGCGATCAACCACGCGACGCCGAGAGTGAATAACAATTGCGGAAGCAACAGTACGGGGAGCCATAGTGTCGTGAGGTGCAGCTCACGTTGGATCGCGAGCGTCGCGATCAGCAGACCGACAGTCGCGAACAACTGATTGCCGAGAGCAGCGAAGACCTGCGCGGCGGGTAGCGTCTCGAGTGGGAACACGACGCGCTTGACGAGGTTCGCGTGAACGATGATCGTGCTGGAAGACTGTTGCACCGATTCCTGAAACATGGTCCACGGCAGGAGACCACAGAAGAGGTACAGGGCGTAGTCCCAGGTTGAGTGGCTGGCGCCGAACCGCGCCCCGAAGATTCCCGCGAAGATGAATGTGAAGATCGCGATCATCACAACTGGCGTCAGCACCGCCCACGCAATCCCCAGCGCCGAGCCTTTATATCGACCCAGCAGTTCTCTCTTCGCGAATGTGTAGATCAGTTCAGAGTACATCGCCGATCAAGGGATCTCGCCAAAGCCGCGCCAACTGTTTTTGTTGTGCCAGGTGATCGTAACGTCCGCAACGCCGAGCTCGCGCCACCACTCTTCAAACTCGTCGCGCGGTATGTAGAACGCGGTGGGCGCGACCAGGTGATCGAAGACGATCAAGTGCTGCTCGCGCCAGCCAAACGGCGCGATCGCGCTCAGGTAATCGTTATAAAACAGGTACTGACCCAGCGTCGATCCGCGGCGATTGAGTGGTCCATAGATCAACTTCGTGGCCAAAAACAGTCCCGCCGCGGGAACTTTCGACAGGTGCAACAACGCGCGCTGGTCAATGCGCGACGTGATCTTCTCGCGAACCGGATTCACCAACCGCACGATCCACTCGTTGTTCTCTGCTCCATAGATCCACGCGGAGACGTGCCCGCCAGATTTGACCTTCGACGCCAACGAGAAAAAGCCCTGCCGCGGATCGGGAAGATGATGAAGGACGCCGACCGAAAACGCGTAATCAAACTTGCGCGCCAACGGCAAATGATAGATGTCAGCCTGAATGACGTGCGCGTTCGGCAAACTGCGCGTGGCGACAAACGCCGTTTCCACTGCTTCGCTCAGATCGATGCCGATAACGTCGCGGGCGCCCCATTGCGCGGCGAGTTGCGTGTGACGTCCCTTGCCGCAACCGCCTTCAAGCACAACCTTGTCGCGGAAAAAATCAGGCGTAACCGGCGCGATCCAGCCCAGGAACTGTTCGGCGTAGCGCTCGTCGACGTCGGTGAAGTGCCGCCACTGCCAGCCGAAGTTTTCAGCCGTCGCCTGCTTGTCGCTTTCCACCGCAGCGAGTTCCGCGAAACGCGGAATGCCACGCGTTATCGGAAACAATGAAGCACACGCGTTGCAACGCAGTTCGCCTTCGATGATCTCCGCGTCCTCTGTTCGCGAAACAGAGAGGTCGAGCGATCCGTTGCAGGCAGGACACACCAGGTACGAGAGTAGTTTCTCTTTCAACCCGTAGATGCTAACACGAACAAATCTTATTTCCGCTGCACTCGCGAAAGCGTTATGCGCGAGTTCAATCGAAAAAGATCAAAAAAACTCTTTTCCCGCTGCACTCACGAAAGCGTTATGCGCGAGTTCAATGGAAAAGGATCAATTACATTCGCGGGTGGTGTGGGTCGTGAGGATGCCGAAGCGCGACTGGTACTCTTCCGAATTCACAAACGAGCAAACCAACGAGCGCGCGGCGCCTGGGTCACGCAGCGGTTTGTTCTTCATCAGATTCATCCAGTAAGCAAATCCCGTCTCATCCGGATCGCGTCTGAGAAACGCGAAGTACTGGTACATCACGAGCGTTGGATTGTATTGCGCGTCGACAACCGCGGTCTGCGTTGCGAGTCGCGTCACAACATTGACGCGGCCACCATTTGGATCGTCGGTCAGAGCGATCAGCGTGTCTCTATCAGTCGCGAGATCGACGCCAGTCGTCTGCAAAACCGTCGCGACCATCGCATCGACAAACTCTGCCGGTTTCATCATCGCCGGATACTTGCGTAGAAATTCCGGACGCTGCACGAAGGCCGTCGCAAGCGCCGTACGCGCGCGTTCCTGATCGTCTTTATCGTTCATCAACAGCGCGCGGTCACTCTCGAATTCATTCAGCTTCGGACGCCGGCCGAGCGCCGACGCGTACAGACTGTTCAGAAACAACGCGCTCGAAGGCAGTTCGTTGACGAGCAGGTTCGTCGACATGTCGAGTCTTGTACTGCGCAAACAATCGGCCCTGTTACCGCATTGCAAGAGCTGCGAAGTCAGTTTTTCGATCGCCGCCGGATCAGCCGCGCGGCCCGTCAGATCGGCCAAGTGCTGAGTGACGAAGAAACGTGAATCGTCGACCGGGTTCGCGATCGCCGAAGCAACAGCCGGATCGATCGTGATCGCGCCTGGAACAAACGCCATCTCACCGGAGTTCGACTGCAGCCGCAGCGTGTAGTCGCCAAACGGCACGTTCGGCGCCACCTGAACTTCGACGCTGATTACCGGAAAGGGCGCGTTCAGTTGTTCGCGAATCAAGCTCGCCGGGTCGACCGTGAAATACGGCGAGTTGACGACGATGCTCGTACCCGGCACCTGGTCCACGCCTTCGCCGGCGAGATAAACCTTGACGCGTTTGCCGGGTTCGAGCGGCAGCGGCACGGTTGAAAGTTCCGAGTTGAGCCCGATCATTTTCGGACTCAGCGCTGACGCCTGCGGCGGTACGAGATGATGGTTCAACGAACTGAAATCGTTGGGCCGCACCGTCACCAAATTCGACACTTCAAAACTGCGAAACCTCGGCGCGCCAATCGGATCGTCTTCAGCTCGCGGCGAAACCAGCACGCGATATTGACCCGGCGACAAACCTTCCAACTTATAACTGCCATCATCGGCCGAGACGTCGCTGGCGATGACCTTTCCCGTCGTCAGGCTTTCCGCCCAAACGTTTACGCCCGTCAACGGCACGAGCACGCCCGGAGTGCGGTTGTCCGCGAGTTTGCCTTCGATGCGACCGAGCTTCAGCTTTGGTCCATAGAGGCTGCGAACCTTTTGCCGATCGTCTTCACTCAACGTGCGCTCGGTCAGCGCGGGCAAACCAAACGTGCCGTTGAAAGCCTGGCGGCCCTGCATCGTCGAGCCAAGCACCGCCGAATGATCGAGACCTAGCAAGTGTCCGATCTCGTGCGTGAACGTCGCTTCGAGATCGTAAGTGCCGGGCGTACCGTCGGTTGAAAACTGGATCTCCGCTCCGGTTTCGGTGCGCGGCTGTGGATTGATGCTGATGTCGGCTTCGGCGATCGTGCCTGTCTCAGGATCGAAGAAGACGCGCGTGCGTCCGGCAGTCGTGTCGGAATTGAAAGCCTGGTTCTCGTTGGTGTCCGCGATCGTGATCAAACTGACACCGTCGCCTGCATCGGCGGGACTAACGGAAGCGGCCGACGACCACACGACGATGAAGTTGATGTTCGCGAGCGTGGACCAACGCGCGAGTGCCCGACGCGCCGCGCCGATGACGTCGCTGTCAGGCTTGATGTTCGGGCCCGGCGTCATTATCGACGTCGAAAACGCGACTTCGATTGTCTTCCTGGGCCACTTGATTCGGCGTGATGTTTGAGCGATGGGTTCGACTTGCTCGGACGAGTCGCGGATTTCGAGTCTCCCACCCGGACGACCGGGAGTGCCTCCTGGACCAACACCAAGGCCCAGAAAGATTGCCGCACTCGCTACTATGGCGACGAGAGACTGCATTATTAAATTCCTGGCGAGGACTGACCAGCGCGCGTGCGCGCCTTAACGAACACCGTAGGACCGTTGGGGCTGGGGGGCCGGCAACGGGCGCATGTTAGCACGCTTCAATGTCGAAAGTCGCCAAAATCCGTGCGACGAGGGGACACGGCAGTAGATGTGTTTCCCGCTTGCGCGGGACCAGCAGAAAAAGGATTTTTTAAATTTCCTTTTCTACGTGTTTCCCGCTTGCGCTAGACCAGTGACAGGAGTCCCCTGGTCCTGATCAATTGATGGTTATGTGCGGAGCTGTGTCTGCCGGTCGACTGACCGTGGTGACGCCGTTCTTCGAAACGGTGACCACAACAGGCACGTCTCCTGCACCGGCCAAAGAGGCCGGGAGCGTAAAGTTTATGATGTCAAAACCGGGCATCTCGAGGTTC
The DNA here is from genome assembly GCA_035762365.1 of Pyrinomonadaceae bacterium. Taxonomy (GTDB): domain Bacteria; phylum Acidobacteriota; class Blastocatellia; order Pyrinomonadales; family Pyrinomonadaceae; genus PSRF01. Next base: position 6,069 of record DASTOZ010000025.1, read on the forward strand.
GGCTGGACCGCAAGGATGGCGCCGCCAGTGATGGCAGTAGTGCCAACGGTCACGGTGACTTCAGCCGGGAGCACGCCCCGAACACCGGTCACGCTCAATTGAATAACAGTCGGTACCGTCGCACCATTCTCGTCGGTTGAAGTGACGTTGAATGGCTCTCCCGTACCAGCGACAGTGGGATTCGTTATGTTAAGGGCGCCCGCCCGTCCACCGGCATCGCCAGTGGTCGTAAAGATGTCGGGTTGCGCGCCGATCACTTGGATCAGCCCGCGGAAAATCGTGTCCGTGTTCGCGCCCGCGTCGAGCAGGTTTATGGTAACGTTGCGAAGACCCTGTGGCATCGCGATGGGCACGACGAAGTTGATCTGCTTTTCAGCGTTGCCGACGAAATACAGTCCTGCCGCATAACCTTCCACCGCGACCGAAACGCCATTAAGCTCGATGGGCAACGCCGGACTGCGTTTTGTTTCAGAACCGGAGCCAGCCAAAGCATTCGACGGCGCAAGCGCAACAGTAGAACGAACAATCGTCAACTCTCCGGCCGCGACACCGATCGGCTGGCCCGGTACGGGGCTCGGTGTCGGCGTCGGACTGGGGCTCGGACTGGGAACTGGAGTCGCCGCTGCAACCGGCATGTTGCTAAAACCGGTGAAGAACGAAAGCACTGCCGATGAACTCGTCGTCACTATCGGGCTCAGGTGATAAAAGAGCTCGCGTGAAAAATCCGCGTTGCCGCCACCTATCTCAACACCGTCAAGAAGGAACGCGAGACGTTTGCGCGTTTCGCTCGTCGCGAAGTTGGTGCCTCGTAATGCCGGACCTAACGGTGTGTTTGTCAGACGAACGAAAGTGTTTGTCGTCGAGGCGGGTATCGCCGTCAGAAATATCTGCGGCGCTCTGTTCGGGTTCAGTCCCGTCGCGTCTTCAGCCAGCGGCGGGAAGGTACCGTCGGGCTTGAAGTTCAGCGCCGAAGCAAACAGCAGGCTCGAAGGCGAGAGCGCACCGTTGTAGTCAGTGAAGGTCGGGAAGTGACCGATGTCGGTGAACGAAGTCGGCCGGTTGCCGATCTCGACAAACGTGTCGCTCGAGATCGTATAGACGAACGTGCCGAGAAACTGGCTGGTCGCGGTAGCGCCTGATTTCGGATCAGTTGCGCGCGACTCGAAAGCCAGCAATGCACCGTCGCGACTCAAACGACGTCCAAAGCTCCACACGTTAGTGTTGCCGGTGCCGTTTTGCGTGCGCGTAACCTGGCGGATGTTGCTGAGCGCGCCTCCGCTTACATTGGCGACAAAGATCTCCGCATTAAGGTCCGCGTTGTTCGTGGCAAGGTTGGCAGACGACAAGAAAGCCAATACGGATCCGTTGGAAGACAGATTGGGGTTGCTGTTAAAGACCTGCCCAAATCCTGGATCTGGCGTGGGAGTTTGCGTGTTAGTCGCCTGCGTGAACGTGGCCGTCGCGATGTTGTAGAGAAAGATTTCCGGGTTCGCGTCGGCATTGCCGTTGCCACCACCGGGATTGCGCGTGGAAACAAATGCGATCAGCCCGCCGTCGTCGGTGATTGACGGTTCGCGATTGTCGTCTGCGAACGTTGGCGCTTTGGCAAGCCCGTCCTCGCCTATTCCACCGGGCGTAGGTAAGCGCGTCGCTTGTGTATCGGTTACCTGGAAAAACTGGCCCGTGGTCAAATCAAGAGGCGTCGGAAAATCTATACCGAGAGTCAGATCGACATCGGCAACAGCAGGAACGCGAT
>DASTOZ010000026.1:0-2825 GCA_035762365.1 Pyrinomonadaceae bacterium
CAAACCGCGCACCGAAGGTTTGTTTGCGCGAATCACTCACCATTTTGGCGCGGGTGGAAACTTCTGGAACGTTGAATCGAAAGACGGCTCGGTCAGCATCTACGGCGCCGCCGCGACCGTTGCCGCTGGTCCAACCACCCTCGTCGATCCGGAACACACCGATAACATCTTTGCCTGGAAGCTCAGTCAAACAACCGACGCATTTGGAAACGTTATTGAGTACGGCTACGTGAAGGATGATGCCCAACTCTATCTCTCGGAGATTCGGTACGTGGATTACGGAGCGCCTTCGGCGCCCGACTTTCTCGTGTCGGTTCGATTCAGCTATGAGCCGCGGCCGGATGAGTTCTCCGATCATCGCGCGGGTTTCGCGATTCGGACTCGCAGGCGTTGCTCGACGATAACCGTCGTAACCAGGCCCGGTCAGGAACTGGTGTCTCGCACGTACTCACTCATTTACGCCGGTGATGCTCGCGCGCCGCAGAGTGAGATTCCGCTGAATGGCACGTCGCTCTTGAGTCAGATTCAAGTCACGGGAATTGACGGCGCCAGGCAACAGCCGCTGCCGCCGTTGAAGTTCGACTACACGCGCTTTGTTCCAAAGACGCAACGATTCTTTCCTGTGTCTGGTCCGGAGTTGCCCGCGGAATCGCTGGCGCATCCGGATCACGAGCTTGTATCGCTGTTTGGAAATGGTCTGCTTGACATCCTGCAAATGAATGGCGTGGTTCGTTACTGGCGCAATCTTGGGAACGGCAAGTTTGATCGACCTCGAGCAATGGCGAACGCCCCCGCAGGCGTAGAGCTCGCGGATCCAAATGTGCAGTTGCTCGATGCCAACGGCAATGGCCGCGCCGATCTGTTGGTTTCTGACCAGGAACTCTCGGGTTATTACTCGCTGAACTTCGACGGCACGTGGAACACTCGCTCGTTTCAAAAATACAAATTCGCGCCGAGCTTCAACCTCAAAGATCCCGAGGTGCACCTGGTGGACCTCGACGGCGACGGAATCACCGATGCCGTTCGCTCGGGTAACCGCATGGAGTGTTTCTTCCAGGACGCGAAGGAGGGCTGGCGCGAAACGCTCCAGGTTAATCGGAAGCGACTCGAAGATTTTCCGGATGTGAACTTTTCAGACCCACGCGTGAAGTGGGCTGATATGAGCGGCGATGGAATGCAGGACATCGTGATGGTCCATGACGCACGCATCGACTACTGGCCATCGCTCGGCCGGGGACGATGGGGCCGCCGGATCACGATGTCGCACAGCCCAAAGTTTCCGCTCAATTACGATCCGCGCAGGATTTTGCTGGGCGACGTCGATGGCGACGGCGCGTCGGACATCGTGTATGTGGGCGATCGATCGGTCACACTCTGGATCAACCAGAGTGGCAACGGTTGGAGCAATCCGATCGAGATTCTGGGAACACCGTCGGTTTCAGATCAGGACGCGATCAAGCTCGTCGATCTCCTCGGGTCGGGAATTAGCGGCATCTTGTGGAGTCGCGATGTTTCACCCTCGACTCGCCCGATGTACTTCCTCGATCTTACTAACGGAGTGAAGCCGTACCTGTTGAGTCAAGTCGATAACAGCATCGGCGCGATCTCACGAATTCATTACGCCTCGTCGACCAAGTTCTATTTGCAGGATCAACAGCGGTGGGCAACGCGTTGGAAGACCCCGTTGCCTTTTCCGGTGCTGGTGGTGGATCGACTGGAGACGATTGATTCGATCTCCGGCAACAAGCTGACCTCCGAATACAGCTATCACCACGGATACTGGGACGGTGAGGAACGCGAGTTCCGCGGCTTCGGCCGGGTGGACCAGCGTGATACCGAAAAGATCGAAACGTCGAATACTTCAGAACCCGTCGCTCATCCGATTGAAACGCGCACCTGGTTTCATCAAGGACCGGTCGAAGATGGTCTGGGTGATTGGAAAGCCACTGACTTTCGCAGTGAGTTCTGGGCGGAAGACCCTCAGGCGTTGCAGCAACTCGATCCTGTTCCCGATTTCCTGCAAGCTTTTACGGCGCCCGTTCGACGTGACGCGTTGCGAACGTTGCGCGGACGCGTCCTGCGAACCGAGCTCTACGCGCTCGATGGCACTGACCGCCAGTCTCGACCTTACACGGTGACCGAACAGATTTACGGCTTGCGCAAGGAATTTCCAACGCAGGCAGACCTTACCGGCCAGCATGTTTTCTTCCCGTTCGCCGTTGGGCAACGCACGACACAGTGGGAACGCGGTAACGAGCCAATGACCCAGTTCGCCTTCACAGCGAACTATGACGAGTTTGGTCAACCTCGGTCGCAGATTGCGGTTGCGGTTCCGCGCGGTCGCGATTTCCGTGCGGCGATTGCTGCGCCCACTGAAAGTCAGTTGTTCTTAATCACGCAATCGAAGATCGCACATGCCCGGCCGAAAGACGAAAGCCGGTACATCGTAGACCGCGTGGCCCAGGTAACTAACTTTGAGATCCGTCAACAATCTCTGCCGCCAAACCCGGCTGCGAGTCTCGACATTTACGCGTTATTGCCGCTTCTCGTCTCGGGCCAAATCACGGGTAAACTCCTGGACCACACGATCAACTTTTACGACGGCGAGGCTTTTACGGGTCTGCCGTATGGACAGGTGGATAAACGAGGCGCGCTGGTGAGGTCAGAGCAACTGGTGCTCACCGAAGAAGTCTTGTCCGCTGCTTATGGAACAGCTCCGTTCGCAGTGCCGCCGTATTTCTCGAAAGATGGTCCAACCGTGTGGACCGCCGAATATCCGCAGGAGTTTCGTAATCTCTTTCCAGCTTCAGCGGGATACATCTACC
>DASTOZ010000027.1:0-2960 GCA_035762365.1 Pyrinomonadaceae bacterium
TTCGTGTCCATGCTCCTGCTGCCGGCCCAAACGGTTGACGGCTTCGAGATCGTCGGCGACGACAAACTGCCAATCGTTGAAATGCTTGCCGAGCACTTCGTCCGCGGCCCAGCCGAACAGTCTTTGCGCGGCCGGCGACCACCGCAGCACTCTGAACTCGTTGTCCCATTCGATCACCGCGAGCGGAGTGTTCTCGACGTGAAACGCGAGACGCTTGTGATCGTCAAGGGCTGTTGCTTCGAGAAGCTTCCGGTCGGTGATGTCGCGGATGATCGCCACGCCGCCGATGACTTCGCCATGCTCGTCGTGACGCGGCGAGTAGTAGCCGTCAAAGAAGCCCTGGCGGCCGCTCTGCGGGATGAGGTAAGGACGGTTCTCGGCGACGACGCTGCGTCCGGCCAATGCTTCGCGATAGAAGTGGTCTTCACCCGTTTGCGTGAGGCAGTTGAAGACGTCGAACGCGCATTTTCCGAGCACGTCCTCACGTTTGACGCCGGAAATGCGTTCCATCGCGCGGTTCCATGTCGTGTACCGGAACTCGCGGTCGAACGCGATGATGCCATCGACGTTGGCTTCGAGCAGGCACTTGAGGAACAGATCGGGTTCTTTTACTTCGTCCGGCATGGGGACTCTTGAGAAATTACGGCACCATTTTGCTGATTTGGCGCATTTGTGTAAACCTCTGCTCATGCCTTTCCAGCAAACGCCCCCGAAACTCGGCAATCAATACGAAGACGATCGGGTGCTGCGATCGTATCTGGCGCGCGTGCTGCCGAGCGGGATGTTGCGCGAGATTGAGGGTTCGCTCTCCGAGATGGGACGACTCGCGGGCGGCGAGCTTTACGAGTTGCAGTTGTCCGATCGACTGAACGAACCGCGGTTAATTCAGTGGGACGCGTGGGGAAATCGCATCGACAAGATCGAGTTGACGCCGCTGTGGCGCGTCGCGGAGCGAATCGCCGCCGAGCATGGCGTTGTCGCCACGGCTTACGAACAGAAGCATGGCAGTTTGTCTCGCGTGCATCATTGCGCGCTGGCGTATCTGTTTACGCCGTCGACGGACATTTACAGTTGTCCGTTGGCGATGACGGACGGCGCGGCGCGAACGTTACTCGGTTCCGGCAATCAGGCCCTGATCGATCGCGCAGTGCCGCACTTGATCACGCGAGATCCGGATCAGTTTTGGACTGCGGGACAGTGGATGACTGAACTGACGGGTGGTTCAGACGTCGGTCTGTCGGAGACGCTGGCGCGCCCGGATGCAGACGGTGGTTACCGGCTCTACGGTCGCAAGTGGTTCACGTCGGCAATCAATTCACAGATCGCCCTGACACTCGCGCGGCCCGAAGGGAATCCGCCCGGTGGACGAGGACTCGCGCTTTTCTACGTCGAAACAAGAGACGAAGACGGACGCCCGCGCAACATCGAAGTCAATCGTTTGAAAGACAAACTCGGCACGCGGAAAGTTCCAACCGCGGAGTTGGCGCTGAACGGAACACCAGCGCAACTGGTGCAGGGAACTACGGACGGCGTTCGGAATATCGCTCCGCTCTTGAACATCACTCGTCTGTGGAACGGCATCAGTGCCGTCTCGCTGATGCGGCGTGGAGTCGCGCTCGCTTCGGATTACGCTCGCAAACGTGTCGCGTTTGGCGCGGCATTGTCGGAGAAGCCGCTGCATCTCGACACGCTTGCAGGTCTCGAAGCGGAAACCGAAGCCGCGTTTCATCTCGCCTTCTATGTTGCAGAACTGACGGGTCGAAGTGAAACTCGTGAGATCAGTGAAGAAGACGCTGCGCTGCTGCGATTGCTGACGCCGATCATGAAACTCACGACGGGGAAACAGGCGGTGGCAGTCGCGAGCGAAGTGCTCGAGTCGTTTGGCGGCGCGGGTTACGTCGAAGATACAGGTCTGCCAGTGCTGTTGCGCGACAGCCAGGTGCTGCCGATCTGGGAAGGCACCACGAACGTGCTCGCGCTCGACACCCTTCGCGCGTTGAACGACGACTCGTTTCGCGCTTATGATTCGGCTGTAACGAAGCTCTCCGGAGCTGCTCCTTCCGCGCTTGCTCATGCACGAAACTGGTATACACGGATCCCGGATCAATCCGTGTTAGAAACGGGCGCCCGTCGTTTTGCTCTGACACTCGGCCGAACGATGGGACTTGCACTCTTGATCAATCATGCAAAAGCGACTCAGGATTCACGCACGATTGCCAATGCGCGTCGCTTTGCAGCATCAGGCATCGACCTGATATTCGACGACCATGCACCAACAACCGATTTTTGAAAGGACCACGTTATGACCCGCGCCAGACACGTTTCTCTGCTGATCGCTACGATCTTTCTGCTGCTATCGCCGGTTGCTGCTCAGAAGCCGGTCAAGGAATACACGATCGAGCAGTTCATGAACACCGTTCGCATCGGCGGCAGTTCGTTCTCCGCCGACGAGAAGTCGATCCTGTTTCACACGAACCAAACCGGAATCTTTAACGTCTACTCGGTCCCGGTGAGCGGAGGTTCGCCATCTCAACTGACCAAGTCGACTAAAGAGAGCACGTATTCAGTCTCGTACCTTCCGGACGGCCGCATCCTTTACACCTACGATCGCGGCGGCAACGAGAACAATCACATCTATCTGCGCGAGCTCAACGGCGCCGAAACCGATCTCACACCCGGCGATAAGGTCAAAGCAAACTTCTCCGGCTGGACCCAGGACCGCAAATCGTTCTACTTCACCACGAACGAACGCGACGCTCGCTTCTTCGATCTCTACGAAATGCCGATCGACACGTTGAAGGCCACGCTGATCTACAAAGACGAAACCGGCCTCGAGTTCGCCGACATCTCCTACGACAAGAAGTTCATCACTTTTCAGAAGAACGGCGCGTCACCGGCTGATTCGGATGTCGTTCTCTACAACGTAGCGACGAAAGAGATGAAGAACATCACGCAGCACA
>DASTOZ010000028.1:0-11945 GCA_035762365.1 Pyrinomonadaceae bacterium
CCGAAGAACACGATTATCAATTCGATCGTGCCGCCGATTGTGACTGCCGGTATTGAAGAGGGCCGCGGGAATGTGAGTCAGGCGATTAAGTTGTTCGAGTCAATCCGCGGGTACGAAGGCGGGATGGTTCTCGGTCTGGGAACAACTTACGCGCGCGGAAATTTGTATCTCAAGCAGCGGATGGGCAACGAAGCGGCAGCCGAATTTAAGAAGGTTATAGACCAGCGGGGCATAGACATTCTTTCGTGCACACACGTTCTCGCCCATCTCGGTCTCGGGCGCGCCCTCGCGCTCAACGGCGACACGGCAGGCGCGCGCAAGGCGTACCAGGATTTCTTTGCTTTGTGGAAGGACGCCGACCCCGACCTCCCGGCCGTCGCGCAAGCGAAGAAAGAGTATGACCAACTGAAATAGCGCCGCGGTTGTGGTATATTGCCGTGCCGAACACCCTCCAGAAGGACCTAAATTAAATGTCGGGACATTCGAAATGGCATAGTATCAAGCACAAGAAAGGCGCGCTCGATGCCAAGCGCGGCAAGTTATTCACGAAGTTTATTAAAGAAATCACGGTCGCGGCGCGCTCCGGCGGCGGCGATCCTGAAGGCAACGCACGCCTGCGCAAAGCGATCCTGGACGCCAAAGGCGGCAACATGCCCAACGACACGATCGAGCGTGCGATTCGGCGCGGCACCGGTGAAGAAGAAGGCGTGAACTACGAAGAGATCACGTACGAGGGTTATGGTCCGGGTGGTGTCGCGTTGCTGATCCAGTCCATGACCGACAATCGGAATCGCACAGTGGCTGAGATCCGGCACCTGTTCTCCAAGAACGGCGGGAACCTTGGGGAGAGCGGGTCGGTCGGTTGGATGTTTGAGAAGAAGGGTTACATCGTCGTCGACAAATCCGCGAAGTCCGAAGATGAACTGTTTGAGCTCGCGATCGACGCCGGCGCCGACGATCTGCGCGACGATGAAGACACGTTCGAGATCCTCACTTCACCCGATGCTTTCGAGGGCGTGTTGGCGGCGATCAAAGCCGCGGGCATTGAGCCGCAGGCAGCAGAAGTCGAGATGGTCCCGCAAAACTACATCAGACTCGAAGGCCCCGACGCGCGGCAGATGTTGAAGCTGATGGAAGCACTCGAAGATCACGACGACGTGCAGAAAGTCTCAGCCAACTTCGACATTAGCGAAGCGGACATGGCCGCTGTCTAAGCCACGGATTTGTCCGATAGTTCGGGTTCTTCAGATCTGACTGGCTCACCCATAATCACTCGCACATTGTGAGTCTTTTCGTCGTCGATGAGGTCGATGGCACCGTCGGGTTGTAAGGCGCCGTCGACTTCGACACTCACGACACCGCGGCTCACACCAAGTGGGTTCTCGACTCTGATCCGGTAAACAGCGCGTTTACGTCGATAGACGATCTCGAAGTCGCGCCACCAGCGCGGCACACACGGATCGATCCGCAGCCGCGTGTTCTCGAGTTTAAAACCGAGTATTGATTCGAGACCCGCGCGATACATCCAACCCGCCGAACCCGTGTACCAGGTCCAACCTCCGCGCCCCGTGTGCGGAGGCACGGCGTAAACATCCGCGACTGCAACGTACGGTTCGACCTTGTACTTATGCAGGCCTGCGCGCGTCGACGAATGATTGATCGGATTGAGTAGCGCGAAGAGCTCGCCCGCGCGCTCGCCGTCGCCGAGCAATGAGTATGCGATGAGTGTCCAGATCGCGGCGTGAGTGTATTGTCCGCCGTTCTCTCGCACACCCGGAACGTAACCCTTGATATAACCCGGATCGAGAGTGCCTTTGTCGAACGGCGGCGTGAAGAGAATGACGAGCCCGTCGCCGCGCCTGATCAGGTATTCTTCGACCGCCGCCATCGCGCGTCCCATGCGATACGGATCGGACGCGCCTGAGATTACGGACCACGACTGCGCGATCGAGTCGATGCGGCACTCTTCGTTGCGGGCGGAACCGAGCGGTGTTCCGTCGTCGAAGTAAGCGCGTCGATACCAGTCACCGTCCCACGCCTTTTCTTCGAGTGCTTTGCGAAGGTTGTCGAGATGCTTGCGATAGCGATTGACGCGAACGCGTTGCTTACGCGCTTCGACGTGGGGCGTAAACGCGGCGAGCGTTGTGTAGAGAAACCAGCCGAGCCAAACGCTTTCGCCTTTGCCACCTTGTCCGACGCGGTTCATGCCGTCGTTCCAATCGCCGCCGCCCATCAACGGCAAGCCGTGTTTGCCGACAGGCAGACTGCGATCGAGAGCGCGCGCGCAGTGCTCGAATATTGATGCCGACTCTTGTGAGACGGCCGGCTGCATGTACGTCTCGTGCTGGTCCGCCTCGAGCAGCGGTTGTTCGAGGAAGGGAACGATTTCGTCCAGCACAGACGCATCGCCAGTCACCTCGATGTAGAACGCCGTGACAAACGGCAGCCACACGAGGTCGTCGGAGATTCGGGTGCGAACGCCCCGTCCGCTCGGCGGATGCCACCAGTGCTGAACGTCGCCCTCTTTGAATTGATGCGCACTGGCGAGAACGATCTGTCGCCGCGCGACGTCGGGATTGCTGTAGACGAGCGCCATCACGTCCTGCAATTGATCGCGGAAGCCGTACGCACCGCCCGATTGATAAAACGCAGTGCGCGCCCAAACGCGACACGAAAGCGTTTGATACAGCAGCCAGCGATTCAGCATCGTGTCCAACGCCGGATCGGGCGTTCGTACCTCGACGGTGCCGAGTATCTCGTCCCAATAGCCCAACACTTTCTCGAACGCCGCGTTGACGTTTCCTGTCTGGCGGAACTGTGCGGCCAGTGCTTGCGCTGCTTCTTTCGATTCAGCCTCGCCAAGGAGAAATACGACCTCGCGCGCGGTCTGTGGCGGCAACTCGATGCTCACTTGAATCGCCGCGCACGGATCGAGACCCGCGCCGTCGCGGCCCGACAGACCGACGCGCCTCAACGCCGCAGCAGTTTCCAGCGAACGGTTGCGGCCGATGAACTCCTTGCGATCGCACGTTGCGCTCGCCAGGTCTTCGCTCGTGGCCGCGAACGCGACACGTTCGGCAAACTCGTTATTGAACGGATTCCGCGCAAAGATGGTCGCCGCTTTTGGGTCGATCTCCGTGATGATGTAAGGCGCCGTGGAGGGGCGAAATACGCCCAGCACGAGGTCGCTGTACTGGATAACCGAGAGCCTTCTTTTGCGCGGCGTGCGATTACGCAAACGCAACAGAAAGACTTTGACGGATGCATCCAGCGGCGCGAACAGCAGCAACTCCTGCGAGATGCCGTGGCTGGTGTGTTCGAAGACGCTGTAACCCTGACCATGACGAATGATGTATGGCTCTCGTTCGCGAATCGGTAACGGCGTTGCTGACCAGACCGTTCCGGAGTCGTCGTCGCGCAGGTAGATCACTTCGCCGGGCGGATCGGTCACGGCATCGTTGGACCACGGCGTCAAACGATTCTCACGGCTGTTCACCGACCACGTGTACCCACCGCCGGTTTCAGTGACCTGGAAACCAAAGTCGACCGCGTTGCCGATGACGTTGGACCAGGGCGCAGGCGTCCATTGTTCCGCGCCGAGCGTCGTCACGTACTCGCGTCCACCCTGATGAAATCCACCGAGTCCGTTGAAGAACGTAAGCTCCGGCAGGTGCACCTGGGGCTCGGGATAAATCTGCGACGGTGCGCGCGGCACAAGCAGCGGCGGCAACGGCTCTTCGATGTGCGGCCGTTCGATCTGATCTTCAAAGCTTCCGCGATCTGCGACGATCACCACGCGCGCGACGGCGTGTAGCAGGATGCGATCCGGCTCGGGCAGCTGATCCGACCGGCGGAGGTAAACACCCCCAGGCTTGTCTTGCAGGTGTTGCATTCCGCTCGTGCGAACGATCCGTTCCAGCTCGCCGTGCAGTAACTGCATGTAGTCGGTGGGTGTGTCGTTGAGGATTACCAGATCGACCGTCAGTCCCTTGTAGTGGAGGTACTCATGCGCGCGCACGAGCTTCTTCACCGTGCGCATATCGTCAGCCCTGCTGATGCGGACGACGACGACCGGCAAGTCGCCGCTGATGCCGTACGCCCAGAGGCTCGACTGCGATTTCGTATTGAGCGCGAGCACGTGCGGGCTCGGTCGCAAAGAAGGATCGGAGTAGATGATGCGCGCCGCGAGTCGTTGGAACAGGTGTGCCTCTTCCGCGTCGATTCCCAGGTGCGTCATCTCGACTTGCGCCTTGGTCCAGGCGAGCCGCAGTTCGCGTTCGAAGATGTTCGGATCGTGATACTTGTCCGCCAGCGCGAGCGCTTCTTCACGCGAACGCGCGACTGCCGTGCTGAACGAGCAGCGCACTGTTTGGTTCGCCGGAATCCTGACGCGTCGCCGCAGGCTGAACACCGGATCGAGCACGGCGCCCGTCGTGTTCGAAAGCGGCCGGTCTTCCATCACCGCAATCGGATTGCTCGGCGTGCGGCCGCGTCCCAGGAACCTGCCGCGATCGGTTTCGTACTGCACGGCGCCAATGGTTTCGCCTTCGACGACGACGACGTGAATGCCCCAGACCGGGCGGTCTTCAGACGCTCGTTGACGGCGATGGGCCAGGATCGCGTTCTCGGCATGAACGAACTCGGTTTCGATGAACAGGTTGCTGAACGCCTGGTGCGTGGCATCGGCGTTCGGACTCGCAAGCACGACTTCCGCGTAGCTCGTGAGCTCGATCTCGCGCGTGCGCGTCGAGTTGTTGGTGAGCGAGATGCGACGCACTTCGGCGTTGTCTTCCGCCGAAACGACGACCTCCATGCGCGTCGAAATGCCCGCGTCGGTACGACGGAAGTCTGCTTTGTCCTCTGAGAACGCGACCTGATACGCGTTGGGTTTGCTGCGCACCGGTTGATGCCCGGCGGACCAGACGGCGCCGCTGCGGACGTCACGCAGGTAGATAAACGCGCCCCAGTTGTCGCGCGTGACGTCTTCGCGCCAGCGCGTTACGGCATCGCCTTCGCACAGTGAATAACCCGAGCCGGCGGTCGTAAGCATCACGCTGTACGCGCCATTCGAGAGCAGTTGCGTGCGCGGGGTGTCGAGGTTCGCGCTCTCGTAAACGCGCGTCACCATTCCCGGCATTGCCTGGAGCACTCGTCCGGTCAAAACCTCTTCGGCGCGTGGATGCGCGGCTGGGACGCCGACGGGAATCCGTTCCTGCAACAACAACTCCGTCGCCTGCACGGATGGATCCGCGTGAAAACGTCGTTCGCAAATGGCGCCGTTGAGGACGTTCGCAAGCGCGACGAGACTCATGCCCTGGTGATGGGCCATGAAGGCGCGAATCAGGACCGATTTCTGGTTTTCCGGCAGGCGTTCAGGTGTGAAGTCGATCGACTCGTAGTACCCGTACGGTCCAAACGCACCTTCATCTTGCAAACGACGCAGGTTGTCGATCGCTGCGGATGGATGGACCAGTGCTGCTAGCAGGGTCGCGTACGGCGCAACCACAAGGTTCTCGATGAGTCCGCGTTTCAAACCGAGACCGGGAACTCCAAACGGTCCATACTGATAGTTCAGATGAAGATCGCGCACGTTGTAAGCCGCTTCCGAAATGCCCCACGGCACGCCGCGCTCTTCGCCGTACTCGATTTGCCGCTTCATGACGGTTCGATAAGTCTCGTCCAGCAGTGTGTTGGGATAATTTCGCATCACCAACAGCGGCATGAGGTATTCAAACATCGTGCCGGTCCACGAGATGAGCGCGCGTCCGCCGTCCACTTTCGTCAGCGCGCGGCCCATGCGGAACCAGTGCTGTTGCGGCACGTCGCCTTTGGCGATGCCGACAAAGCTGGCGACCCGTGCTTCTGATGCGAGCAGATCGTAGTAAGAGTCGTCCGGACGGGAAGCCGTCACGTTGTAACCGATCGTGAAGAGCTTGCGTTCGACGTCGAAGAGGAACGAGAAATCCATCTCGTCAATGATTTCACCGCAGCGCCGGGCGAGGCGAGTGAGGCGCGTCAGCATGTCGGATGACGTGTGGGCACATTGTTCGAGTGCTTTTGTGAGACGGGAAGTGTTTGCGGTCGCCGTGGGGTTTGCCAGGGCGGCGAGGTGGACCAGGATCCGGTCGCACAGTTGCGGCACGTCGGCGAGCGTCGGCACCACGTCGAGTGAGTGAATCAGCGAGGACCATTCGTTTTTCGATTCGCCGATTTCCTCGCGCAGCGAGGTCAGCAAACGGCCCCATGATGTCAGCGTTTCTGCATCGCGACGGTGTGAGCCCACCTGATGCTTCAACGACCCGACCCACCATCGCAATTCTTTGAAGGTGATCTCGCCATGCTCGTGCGCGAGCGCGTTGACGATGTCTTCGATTTCGGACGCGCAGCGCGTGAGTGAATCCAGTAACACAAACCACGATTGCAGATTCTCGCCTTCGAACGTGAGAAGTTTTCGACAGACTCCAATCTCGTCCTGCAAATGCCGCACGGTCACGGCATCAGTTCGTTGTCGAAAACTTCCGAGCGACGCTGCCTCGACGGCGATCGCGTCGACTGTGTCCGACAGCCCTTCGATAATCTGCCGGTCGAAAAGCTTTTGCTCCGGCAACTCGATGCACGCCTGTTTGACCGCGATGAGATGTCCGGCGAGATTGCCGCTGTCAACCGTGGAGATGTATTGCGGCAACAGCGGTTCGAGCGTCTTCGTGTCGTACCAGTTGAAGAAATGACCGTGCAGCCGTCCGAGACGGCCCATCGTCGCGAACGTCAGTTCTCCGCGTTCGATAAATTCGATCGTGCTGATGTAACCGAGATCGTGGGCCGACGTCGTCGATAACAACAGCAGGCCCATGTTTGTCGGCGAAGTGCGATGGGCTGTGATGGGCGACGGGTCTTCCTGAAAGTTGTCCGGCGGCAACCAGTTGTCTTCGGGGCCGACGAACGTTTCAAAAAACCGCCACGTGTGACGCGCTATGCGCCGCGCGAACCTGGCGTCGTCCTCGCTCAACACCTCGCGCGTTATTGGCCGTCGTTTGCTGACCCAGTAAGCAATTACCGGCGACACTAGCCAGATCGCAGAAAGCACGCCGATGACAGGCAACGCTGAAGGTCGCAGCACGAGCGTCGAACCGAGCGCCAACAAGGTCAAGATCTCGGCGGGCAGCATGAACGACAGAAACGCGCCAAAGTCGCCGCGCGTCTGTCCTTCAGTTTCCGCCGCCGACACCCATTCCAGTAGCCGCTTTTGCGAGAACAGTTTTCGGTAAAGCGTGCGTCCGATGGCGTCGCACATCAGGAACGCCTGATGGGCCAGGAAGACGAACGAGAGCGCGATCTGCAGCGTGTTGGTGCGGAAGTCACCCCACAGGCTCCAGAAGTGACTCGTCCAGGGGATACCTCGCGGATGGATCAGCAGCCCCGTCGCGACGTGCAGGTAAACCGGAAACGCGATCGTCAGAAAGACGAACAGAGACCACAACCAAGACGGGCCGAAGAAGATCGTGCACGAAGCGACGAGCCACACAAACAAGGCAGGTGCGACGAGACTGCGCCGCAGGTTGTCGAGAATCTTCCAGCGCGCGATCAGCGGCAGCACGTTCCTCGTGTTGCGGCGAACGTCGTCAGGCACTCGGGGCAGCAGCCAGCGTGCGATCTGCCAGTCGCCGCGCGTCCATCGATGCGAGCGCTTCGCGTACGCGAGATACGAAGCGGGATAGTCGTCGAGCAGTTCGATGTCCGTGGTCAACGCGCAACGTGCGAATAGCCCTTCGAAGAGATCGTGACTGAGCAGAGAGTTTTCGGGCACGCGATGTTCGAGCGTGCGTTGAAAGGCGTCGACGTCGTAGAGACCTTTGCCGGTGAAGTTGCCTTCGCCGAAGAAGTCCTGATAGACGTCCGATACTGCGGTCGTGTACGGGTCGATGCCGGTGTAGCCCGAAAAGATCTGGACAAACTTTGAACGCGAGGCGCTCGACAGCGCGATGCTGACGCGTGGTTGCAGGATTCCGTAACCGCGGGTCACGCGATTGTCTTTCGGGTCGATGCGCGGTTTGTTGAGTGGATGAATTGCGGCGCCTACGAGTTTGCGGGCCACATCACGCGGAAGCTGTGTGTCAGAGTCGAGAGTTATGACGTAGCGAACGGAACTCAGTAACGCGTCGTCAGCAGTGCTGACGACAAAGCTGGTGTCGTTAGCGCCACGCAATAGGCGATTGAATTCTTCGAGCTTGCCGCGCTTTCGCTCCCATCCCATCCACTTCTGTTCGCCCGCATTCCAGAGTCGCTTGCGATGAAACAGGTGAAAACGCGCTTCGCCGTGGTTGCGGTTCAAAGCTTCGATTCCGCTCTGCGCAATTGCCAGGAGCGACGCGTCGTCCAGTGTCTCTTCTGATTGAGCGTCGGGGAAGTCGCCGAGTAGCGCGAAGTAGATGTTTAGATCCTGGTTGGCGAGGAAGTGGACCTCGAGACGCTCGACCAGTTCGTGCACTTGCGCTTCATTCATGAAGATCGTCGGCACTACGACAAACGTGCGCGCGTCGTCGGGAATGCCGTCGGCCGTGTCCATGCGTGGCAGCAGGCGTGGCGGAAAGAAGTGCGTCAGGTCCCAGTTCAATACTGTAAGCGCCAGGTCCGTTGCCGGAACCAGCGCGAGTATGGCCGTGACGACCAGCATGGACCATCCCATTCCGTACCCGCGCATCGTGACCAGGATCAAGAACATTACCAGCAACGTCATGAACGTGAGGATGCCGAGATACGAGGCCGTAGCGTGTCGCAACAAAGAGCGGCGGAGACGTTCGATCGTTCGAGGCTGATAGCTAAACTTCGTTTCGAGGGTCGTAACTCCGGTATCGATCAGGTAGTAGCCGACGTGTTTCTCTGGTTCTTCATTTGGCGCTTTGGCATTGCCGGCGAAGTCGAGCGCGGCTTGAGCGACGTCGAGTTCCTTAGCGCGCGTCCGCTTGCTGATTCTTTCGATGACGTGGCGGTAACGATCGCGCGAGGCAAACTCCATCCGTGCATAAACACCCGCCGGATCTTTCGCGAGCAGCGACTCGATCAGACTGACTTTCTCGAAGAAATCATTCCAGTCGAGCGTCGAAAGCAGACGCATGCTGGTGATGATGTTGCCGACCGTTACTTGCGCCGCGGCCTGGCGTTGGTGTTCGCCGTGGATCAACTGCTCGATGGTGGAGTTGTTGGTTTCAAGACTCTTTTCGATCAAGTCCATGACCGGCATCACTGCCGGGTGCTGTTCGCGCAGGCGCTGCACGAGTTGGACCAGAAACGTTTGGGGGAGATCTTCGGGTTTGCCTAAGCGTTCGTTGACCGTGGTAATAACGCTGGCTGGTTGCAGCGATGCGAGTTCAAGCAGGCGATCGGCGAGCTTGTCTGCTTCTTCGCGTTCTTCGCGCGCGCGCGTGATTGTTAGCGCGAGTCGTCGCAGGTTCTCGACCAGCGCGAGACGAAGCGTGATTGCGACGGCCCAGAGTTCGCCGATCGAGAGTGGCGCCTTGTGCTGGTAGGCGATGATGAAGCGTCGCAGCGTGTTTGTGTCGAGACGCGAGTCCGTGTGCGCGATCAGCGCGAGCGCAACGGCGTAGATGCGCGGATAGCCGGCGAGTTCACCTGATGCGAGCTTTGGCAGTTCGTGGTAGTAACTCCGAGGCAGATCCTCGCGAATCTCGCGCAGTTGTTCTTCGACGATGTGATAGTTGTCGACGAGCCATTCGGCGGCGGGTGAGATCGCGCGGCCGTTGCGAATTGCTTCGACGAGCGATTTGTAGACGGCTTCGAGTTTGCGGCCGTTGTCTTCGAGTCGCGGGAGAAGCTGAGCGCGGTCTTTCCTGGTGACGGTCGTGTGTTCCGCGGCGAGAGTTTGCGCGTACTGTTCGAGGCGCTCGACGCTGAAGAACTCGGCTTGAAAGGGCTTCTCGTTATCGTCGCCCGCCGGCTTGCTGAAGAAAGACAGAATCGTATCAACCACAGACATCGCGCAAAAGTTAATCAACGGTGATCGTTGAAGGGGACTTCAGGATAGCATTTTGTGCTTGATACCTGGTACTTGGTGCTTTGTTTTAACCACAAAGTACAAAGCGCAAAGTACAAAGATCCATGTATACTCTCGCGCGATGCGTGTTTTGGGAATCGATCCCGGCAGTCAGACGATGGGATGGGGCGTTGTCGAAGGCGACGGACGTCGCTATTCGCTCGTCGGTTTTGGGGCCGTGCGCGCGGCGTCTTCGTTGAGGTTTTCGACGCGGTTGTTGCGAATGTGCACGGGGCTTGAAGAAGTGATCGCGGAGCACCGGCCGGATGCGTGTGTGCTTGAAGATGCGTTTCTTGCGACGAACGTGAAAGTCAGCATGAAGCTCGGGCAAGTGCGTGGCGTGGTCCTGTTGGTTGCGGAACGGGCTGGTTTGGAGATTGTTGAGTATTCGCCGCGGCTGATCAAGCAGACTGTCGTTGGCTATGGTAACGCCGAGAAGCACCAGGTGCAGGAGATGGTGCGGTTGTTATTGAAACTTCGTAGCGTGCCGTCGCCGCATGATGCGGCGGATGCGTTGGCGGCGGCGATCTGTCATTTCCATCACGCGCAGTTTAAAGAACGGATCGTTGCTGCGATCGAGGCAGTAGCGGTTCAAGAAAACTAATTTCTTTCCTCACTGGAGAAACAAAAATGAATCCTCACAAACTCTTTCTATTACTCGTTCTCTCTCTTTGCGCATCGCTCCCTGCGCTGGCACAGCAACGAAAAGCGCCGACCGGCGGGCGAATCGCAGTTGTCGTCGACGAGCGTTTGGCGGCACTCCGCTCAACACCTGAATTGACTGGCAACCTGGTGCGCCGCCTTAGTCGCGGTCGCCTCGTCGCGGTCCGATCCGCGAAGACCGATCGTGATGGCCTCACTTTCTTCTTCGTCAACGTCACCACTCGCACGCGCGGGTGGATCCAACGCGAATCGCTGGTCTTCCCCTCGCGCTCCGGCGACGACCTTCGCCTCCTCCGCCTAATCGAAAACTCAAACGGCTTCGATCGTATCCTCCGTTGTCGCATCTTTCTCGATCACTTTCGCCGCTCACCGCTGCGGCCGCAAGTCCTATTAATACTCGGCGACACCGCCGAAAGTCTCGCCGCCCAGTTGACCTCGCAAGTTCAACGGAGGTTGAACACGAATCTCGGCG
The DNA here is from genome assembly GCA_035762365.1 of Pyrinomonadaceae bacterium. Taxonomy (GTDB): domain Bacteria; phylum Acidobacteriota; class Blastocatellia; order Pyrinomonadales; family Pyrinomonadaceae; genus PSRF01. The sequence goes on from DASTOZ010000028.1 coordinate 11,184, forward strand.
ACGCTCCCGAGTTTAGTTACCTCCTGAATTACACTGGACTAGACCGCTACAACCGTCAGAACGTTCACTTCCTCTTCGATCGATCCACCAAACGCCTGCATTACGACGGCTCCGCCTGGCGTGACATCATTCGTCGCCACCCACGCTCGCCCGAAGCATCCGAAGCCAGTGAACGTCTGCTCAACCAGCCCACACACGCTCCGTGACGTCGCGGTTGCTACTCACAACAGCCTATGCTTTAATCAGCGCATGAGCTTTAGACGAGTACCTCATAAAGGAGTCAACTACATCGGCCTCACGCATGTACCAGTTACAATAAAAAACCTCAACACGGGTGATGCATTCACTTTGAAGTTTCTCATTGACACAGTCGCCACGGAGTCGATGGTCCCGGCTTCGGAACTTAGAAAGATCGGGATTACACCAGCAACGAGGCGTCCTTACGAGTTGGCAAACGGTCAACTTCAAGACTTCGACATTGCGGTTGCCGAGATGTCTTTTCTCGATGAAACAATCTTCGGAGAGTTACTCTTCGGCCCTGAAAATGCCGAACCACTCCTGGGCGCGCTGGCTCTCCAGTCGGCCGGAATGCTGGTGGACCTCAGGAACGAAACGATAACCAAGCTTCCGGCACGCCCGCTGAAGTAACGGTAATTTAAGGCTTCACAACCCACCCAGCGTTAACTATATTCTCCAGCCGAAAGTGCGCTCTCGGCGTAGCTCGGGTGTCTCTCCGGTAGGACATAGTCCGAAATTTCGCCC
>DASTOZ010000029.1:0-4939 GCA_035762365.1 Pyrinomonadaceae bacterium
CGTTCGCCTACCGGAGACGATCGGCTTCAAATCGATATCGATACTCGAGTTCTTTTGTAACGAAGCCGACCCCGTGCCGATGACGCTGCGGTTTCTGGTCGAACCCGCTGACGGAACGTTTTACGACTACATGGTGGAGATAACTTTGGCGGGACAGGGACTGACGGAGATCACGTCTGTAATGAAGCGTCTGACACGCGAACGCGATCAGTCAGGCAACATCACGATCGTCGAGGTACCCGGCACGCGGCAGCAACATGCGCCTAACGCCGACATCAAGGTGCAACCAGCCAAACAACTCGTCGATGGCTTAACGTTGACTATTCGCAATATGACCAGCTATTCGCTGATCGAGAAGCGGCCGAAGGCGAGAGAGCGAGATACGAGATCTGTGTCGCCTTTCCCGGTGCGCATAGACTGGATGTATCCCGGGTTCGTCATCTCCGGGCATGGTGCAGGCGAGTTGCGATTCGATATCGATCTTTTATTGCCGCACGGTCTGGAATTGTCGCCGGCTACAGAGCCGCAGACGAAGTGTATGCGGATCGATGCCGGAAGGGGCAACGGACTCGTCCTTTCCTCTACTTCGTTCAAAGAGCCGAACAACTACGAGTGCGAGATCCAATACCGGATCGAGAAGGAGTTGCCGAACGTTGTTGGAGTCGCCGGCGGGCAGATCAGCAGCGACGGTAAATCGCTCTACCTTGCCGCATCGCCTTCCGTTACCGCCACACAGGCTTACGTAGCGAAGATCGATCCCAACTCTCTCGAAATTACGGGGACAAGCGCCGCCACCCCAGCTAAGGACCTCTTCTCCGCGCCGCGAGGCGTGGGCGCGATGAAAGACTACGTGGTGGCGATGTTTGGAGACAACAACGTCCACGCAATGGATCATTCACTGAAACCGATCAATGTCTTTCCGGTGAGCGATTACACCGCACTTCCTTACATGGGTATCTATGGCCGGGAGAACAAAATCTTTTTCCTCGCGATGAAACAGGAGGGCGCGGGTCAAAACATAAAATACAAATACGACTACAAGGAAACGCTTCTATACAAGACACCAGCACCAAGCTCGACGGACACACTGGGCGGCTCCTGGAGTGAGGAGTTGGATGCCCGCCCGGGCTTTGTTACGACAAACCGTGTGTCGGGTGCTCCGCGTTGGGTCTCGCCATCGACCGTGTCTCCTGTCGCCATGTATTTGCACGGCGTGAGTTTCGCGATTTGCGTTGAAGGCGGCGCAATGTTGTGTGTGCCACGGCCTCGTACCGTCTGGACTGATATTCGTATTGAAGGCGCCGGGAGAGAAGAAGCCCTCATCTTCGAAGATGGCGGGCCTGTTCTTTACACTGCCCATTCCAACCTCAAAGGCGACGGGTTAGTAATCACGCGTATTAACATCGATAACGTTAACGACAAGAAAAGCATTACGCTCACCGGCGCCGTTGTCGATATGGCCACTGACATAAGGCCATTCACAACGCCCGCATTGCGATACCGGCATTACCGTGCAGTAAGTCTGGCCGCACCGGGCTCTCAGGATGCCATCTTCGTCACACATGGCAACACGATCTATCAACTTCACAGCCGGGATCTGACAATCACGCGCACCGCGACGGTGGATCTACCCTGCCGCTTTATTGACGTGCGGCTGGCGAAACCGCCCGGCAGCAGATATCAGACTTTTTCGGAACCTCTCGAGTGCTGGATGCTCTGGGCCGTCGGCGCAACCTACAAAGGCGACGGCACGAAGGTTGACCAGTATAAGACCAAGCTCTACAAGATCGGTTTCCCTTATCACGAAATGTAGCGTTCGCTGCGCGTGAGGCGTAGAATGAACGCCTCCCGAAGGTGAACGACATGAGCGAACCAAAGCCCACCGAAGCTCCGGAACTTACGGCGACGACCCAAAAACTGCCCGCCATAAAGCCGCAACCGCAGGAAGACAGTGAGGAGTTTCTCGCGCAACAGGAAGACGTGCGGGTGATGATCGCGGCTAACGATCCGCTCAGCGAGATTCTTACGAAGCTCGTATTGATGATCGAGGCGCAGGCGCCGAACATGCTCGCTTCGATACTCCTGTTGAGCTACGACGGCAATCACGTGCGCCATGCCGTTGCACCGAGTTTGCCGCAGAGCTACGTGAAGGTGATCGACGGCAGCCCGATCGGGCCGAAGCATGGTTCATGCGGCACCGCGATGTTTCGCGGTGAGCCCGTGCTGGTCACCGACATCCTTACCGATCCGTTGTGGGACGATTATCGAGAGTATGCGACGGCGATCGGTATGCGCGCGTGTTGGTCTACTCCGATCATGTCGAGCAAAGGAAAAGTGCTCGGCTCGTTTGCGATGTACTATCGCGAGCCACGCAGCCCCGACGATAGAGAACAACACCTCACTGGAGTTGCCACCAAACTTGCAGCCGAAGCGATCGAGCACAAATTCCGTGCTGCCAGCGATCGCTGAACCGTAAATCTACCGGATCTTGAACACTGACGGCGGCACCACGACCGCGGCCTCGGGATTGTAGTAATCGTAAAGAGTCGAGGCTGCGTTCTTCGCGGTCATGCCGTATCGCGGTCGGAACGAGAAGCTAAACGAAACCGAGCCTGCCCGCGGCCAGAGATAAACCACAACGCGATCGGGCAGCACGTCGTACTGTTGGATGGTTTGAGCTGTCACCGCAGCTTGAAGCGAACCCCGATCGACTTCCGCACCCGGCGGTATGCCGATTTCGCCGAGCAGCATTCCATTCCTGCTAAAACCGATGCGCCCCGCTTTAACCTGACACGTGATCTCGTCGTTGATCTTCGCTTCCGTCTTGTCGAAGTTCACGTCCAACAGCAGATCTGGTTTCGAACTCGCGTTTCCGGATGTTGCACTTGGCGTCGAATCCTGCCACGGCACGTAATACTTCGCGACCGCCTGAACGGATGCGAATGGAAGACCCTGCTGACGCTTGATCTCGATCCGGTTCTTTCCCACTTGCAAGAACTGTGAAATATCCACCGTGATCGGATTGTTGAAACGACCGTTGAGTTGCAGTGTCTGAACGCTGTTGCCGTTGATGACGACGTCCGCCGAAGTTTGACCTCCCGCTGCACCCGTACGGTCCTGCGAAAACAGCGCCAACATCGCGTCGAGCACGTTTACGGTCGCTTGTGTCGAGTACCACACGCCGTAAGGATCCTTCTGTTTGAGAAGGAAAAGCAGTCCGCGATTGATCAGTTTGCCGTCAGCGCAGCCGGAGCGCTGCGCATTACAATTCTCGGCGAGTGCCTGGACCACGAGCGCCGTTGTCTCGACGCGGCCCGCGACTCCCCAACCATGGAACGGTGTGCTGCTTTCGAGTGCCCAGTAAGTCGTGTCTGCTTCTGCGAGCGCGAGTTTGCGAAGCTTCTCGACGGCTGGCTTCGAGCGTTCAATGTCTTTTGCATCGGCCGCGGCCAACGCATACGAAGCAAGCAGGTAAGGCTCGTTAATTCGCTGCGACTCTCGACCGAGAAACTCGAGCGCGAGTTTCACTGACTTCGAGACTTCCGAATCGGTGCGCGCCAGAACGCGCGTCACATACGCCGAAAGCAAAACGTCCCTGGGTGTGGCTGCTTGATCCGGCGGGGACTCGCCTCGCCAACTACCATCCGAGCGTTGTTGTTGCACGAGCCATTTGCGGGCCTCATTCACGACGTCCTGGTCCACCGACGTGACCTGGGTGGCATCGGTTAGAAACTGCAACGCATAAGCGGTCAATGCCAGATCGGGGTCGCCCGTTCCCCAGTAAGTAAAACCACCATTCTCCGCGCGATAGTTGAGTAACCGGCTATAGCCGTCTCTCAGATAGCGTTTCGCCAGCGCGCTCAGAGGAAAGCCTTCACCCGTCTTTTTGGAGTGGCGTAACAGCAGCAGACTCGGATACGTGGACGAAATGGTTTGTTCGCCGCAGCCGTGCGGACGCTCCATGATCGCTTCCACGCCTTCGGCGACGTGCGTCAGGAGATTCGGATAGATCTTCAACTCGCCGCGGCTGGAGTTTGGAACCATCGTTTGCGCAATGTCCAATTCAAGCGGAGTTTCGTCGTCGATCATATCCCCCGCTGTGACGGACACCTCTTTGCCATCAGGATGAACGCTGACGGGCTTTTCAATCGCGTCGTTTTCGTTAGTGCCGCGCGCAGTGATGCGTTGCTTGCCATCGTTGACCGACGCAATCACACGAAAGTCGAACGTCTCGCGCGTCGCGTCGCCCGCCGACACGCTCGTTTGCTTCAGCGCTGGTCCAAGCAGTGAGAACCAGCTCTCCGGCTTGATTTCCAGATCCACTTGTTGCGGTTGGGACAGGTAGTTGCGCACGACCACCGGCAACAAAATCTGATCGCCTTCGGTGAGTACGCGTGGTGGATCGTGTTCCACGAAGAACGGCTGGAACGCTTTAATGTCTTTTTCGGCTGTGCCGATGCGGCCGTCTCTAGTCGAACCGATGACCAGCATCTTCCACGTCGTGATGTTATCGGCGAGTTTAAAACTGAGTTGCGCGCGTCCGCGTTTGTCTGTTTCGATCGACGGTTGCCAGAGCAACGTTTCGGGGAAGTACTCTCGCAGACGCGGGGTAGATATCTGTCCGGAACCAGACTTCGTGACGAATGCAACTTTTGGATTACGAGCGACGCTCATCGCGGTAACTTGCGTTTCAATCTTCGCCGCTTCGGCTGTTACGGTCACGGTTTCGGAGACCGTGCCTACGTCCAGCGCCACGTTCAGCTCCGTGATGTTGTGAGCACGCACCAGAACCTGATCGATCGTCGTCGAATTAAAACCAATAGCCTTAAAGCTGAACTGGTAAGTCCCTGGAGGCAGACTGAGGAAGGTGTATTTTCCGCTGTCATCGGTGGCGGTCTCGTATTCGCGCATGGCTGGTAAGCGCTTCGCCTGGACCGTT
>DASTOZ010000030.1:0-6520 GCA_035762365.1 Pyrinomonadaceae bacterium
AAAGACGCAAAGTTAAGGAAAAAGCGTTTCGAGTTCACTGTATTTCTCTTGCGCCTTGCGCCTTTGCGTGAGGTCTTCAGCAAACTGCATCAGTACGCGCCGATTGCACCAAGTTGCTTCCGTCCGCTGCATTGTTGCAAGATACCTCTTGACCCAGAAGCACAAAACGAGAACTGAGCTGCCCCTCGATATTTCCCAATGCATAACACGTGCGCTCGAGGAAGACATCGGCCCTGGCGATGTGACTACAGACAGCATCGTTCCAGCCGGTGCGTCGCTGCGCGGCCGCATCGTCGCTAAACAAGACGGCATCGTCGCCGGTCTTTCGGTTGCGGAAGAGGTGTTCCGGACGCTGGATTCGAGCATCACTTTCGACGCGAAAGTGGAAGACGGGTCGCGTGTCACGAAAGGCACCGTGCTCGTCGACATCGCCGGCCCGGCGCGGGCGCTGCTGACCGGCGAAAGAACAGCGCTGAACTTTCTCGGCCGCATGTCGGGGATCGCCACGCTGACGCGCCAGTTCGTCGATGCAGTCGCCCAAACAAACGCGACGATTCTCGACACGCGCAAAACGGCGCCCGGCCTGCGCACGCTCGACAAGCTCGCCGTCGAGCTTGGTGGCGGGCAGAACCATCGCACGGGCCTGTTCGATATGGTGTTAATAAAGGACAACCACATCGATTTCGCCGGCTCGATCACCGCGGCCGTAGAACGCGTGCGGGCGAGTGGCGCCACGCTGCCGATTGAAGTTGAGACCCGTACGTTGGACAATGTACGCGAGGCGCTGGCGCTCGGAGTTGAGCGGATCTTGCTTGATAACATGACGCCGGAAATGATGCGGGCGGCGGTGGAAATCGCGAACGGCCGGGCAAAACTCGAGGGGTCCGGCAACGTTACGGTCGAAAAAGTACTCGAAATCGCGCAGACCGGCGTTGACTACATCTCCGTCGGCGCGCTGACGCATTCGCCGCGGGTATTTGACGTGAGTTTAGAGTGGGCTGGATGACATTGCTGATTGGCAATTGCCAATTGCCGATTTAAGAAGATGATGATTACTGATACGACGACGACTGACGAGATATACGAGAAGCTGAGCAAACTGCTGTCTGACACGATGCCTGATTTCGAGCTGCGTCTGAAGGCGGAGCTGGCGGCAGAGATCAACCGGCTCAAGGTCGTGAAGAACGCCGTGATCCTGGGCCACAACTACATGGAGCCCGCGCTGTTCCATTCGATTCCGGATTTCGTCGGCGACTCGCTCGAGCTCAGCCGTCGAGCAGCCGAGACGGACAAGGACATCATCGTCTTTTGCGGCGTCAAGTTCATGGCGGAAACCGCGAAGATTCTGAACCCGACGAAGAAGGTGTTGATTCCAAGCGAGAAGGCGGGCTGTTCGCTGGCTGCGAGCATCACCGCCGCTGACGTGCGCGAATTGAAGAAACAATTTCCGGGCGTGCCGGTGGTCACGTACATCAACACGTACGCCGATGTGAAAGCGGAGTCAGACATCTGCTGCACGTCATCGAATGCTGTCGCCGTGGTCAATTCGCTGAAAAGCGATCGCGTGATCTTCATCCCGGACGAGTATCTTGCCGGCAACGTCGCCCGTGAGACTGGCAAAAGGATCATCTACCCAACTCGCGATCCGTTGAAGCGTTTTCCAAACGAACTCGACTACCAGATGATCGGATGGCCGGGCCGCTGCGAGGTGCACGAGAAATTTAGCGTCGAAGACATCAACAACGTGCGCAAGCAGTTTCCGGACGTCGTGATCCTGGCCCATCCGGAATGCAGTCCGGAAGTCGTCGCGGCATCAGACTATTCCGGCAGCACGACGGCGATGATTCGCTACGTCGAGAAAACGCGCGCGCCGCGCTATTTGCTGCTGACCGAGTGTTCGATGGGCGACAACATCGCCGCCGCGAATCCGGAAAAGGAGATGCTGCGTCTGTGCAGTGTGCGCTGCCCGCACATGAACCAGATCACGCTCGAAGACACGCTCGAGTCGTTGGTGAAAGAGCAGTACGAGATCCATATCGACGAAGAGATCCGTTTGAAGGCGCTGCGTTCCGTCGAGCGCATGCTGGAAATCGGACGCGAAGATTGATTCGGATTCTGGAATCCCTTAATCGTGACCCAAATGGACACTGTTGAGGTCCTGATCATTGGTTGCGGGATCGCGGGCGCGACGACTGCACTTCAACTCGCCCGCAACCCCAACCGCCAAATCACAATCATCACGCGGGCGCCCGATCCTCATGAATCGAACACTCGTTACGCGCAAGGCGGCATCATCGGCCGCGGCCCCGAAGACACTTCCGAACTACTTTTTGAAGACATCGTCGCGGCCGGAGCGGGCGTCACGTCGCCGTCGGCTGCTCGCATTCTCGCCGACGAAGGCCCAAAGCTTTTGAATGAAGTACTGGAACGCACGGCCGGCGTCGTTTTCGATCATCATCAGGACGGCACGCCGGTTTGGGGACAAGAGGCGGCACATTCGCGACGCCGCATCCTGCACGTCGGCGACGCAACCGGACGTGCGATCATGAACGGCCTCGTCGCGGCACTAAGAGAACAACCGAACATCAGGATCGAATCAGATTCTACCGCCGTCGACCTGATTACGTTTCCGCACCACTCGCGCAATCCGCTCGATAATTACCAACCGATTGCTTGTCATGGTTGTTACGTGTTCGATCGCGAGGAGAAGACGGTTCATCGTTACCTCGCGCGGGCGACAGTTTTGGCGACCGGCGGTCTCGGCAGGATCTATCGCAACACGACGAACCCGGTTGGCGCGCGTGGCGACGGGCTTGCGATGGCCCATCGTGCCGGTGCGCGCATCGCAAACGCCGAGTACGTTCAGTTTCATCCGACTGCGCTGGCGGCGCCGGGTGCTGAAGGTTTGCTGATTAGCGAGGCAGTGCGTGGGGAAGGCGGTGTGTTGTTGACGCCGGAGTTGCGTCCGTTCATGGCTGACTATTCGCCGGAGTGGAAAGACCTTGCGCCGCGTGACGTCGTCGCCCGCGCGATTCATCACGAGATGGAGCAGCACGGTTACTCGTATGTATTGCTCGACATCGCGTCGCACATGTCGTCGGCTGCGATTCGCGAGAGGTTTCCGTTTATTTACGACGAGTGTTTGAAAGTGGGTCTCGACATCTCGCAGGAGCCGGTGCCAGTCGTCCCCGCGGCGCACTATTTCTGCGGTGGGGTGCTGGTCGACGAGTGGGCGAGGACGACGATCGACAACTTGTACGCGGTTGGCGAGATCAGTTGCACCGGCGTTCATGGCGCGAATCGATTGGCGTCGACGTCACTATTGGAAGGCCTCGTTTGGGGAAATCGCGCGGCGCTGGAAATCGAAAGGGCGCTCGACAACAACTCCAATGCCAAACGACCGACGCGCGCGGACGTGCCGCCGTGGGACGAGAGCGGTTTGAGCGCCGAACCCGATCCGGCGTTGATCCAGGGCGACATGCAGACGATCCAGAACATCATGTGGCACTACGTCGGATTGGTGCGCAGCGCCGACCGGCTGTCGCGGGCGATTCGCGAACTACGTCATTTGTGGAACGAGATCGAGACGTTTTATCGAAGCACGAAGTTGTCAGACGGCCTAATTGGTCTGCGTAATGCCATCGAAGCCGCACTGACCGTCGCACACGCAGCGCAGCATAATCGGCAGAGTCGTGGATGTCATTACCGGCGGGATTCAGTTACGATCACCGGCGACCGGCTCATTTGAAAAGAAGAATGCTGGATGTAATCACGATTTTGGGCGTTGGTTTGGTGTTTGGATTGAAGCACGCGACGGAAGTCGATCACGTTGTCGCGGTTTCGACCATCGTCAGCCAGCAGCGCAATCTTTGGCGCTCGACGTTCGTCGGGGCGATGTGGGGCGCTGGCCATACGGCGTCGCTGCTGATAGCAGGCGCGATCGTGTTGTCGTTGCGGATCGCGATTCCGGAGCGCGTGAGCAACTGGCTGGAGTTTGGTGTAGCACTGATGATCATCGGTTTGGGCGCGATCGCGCTGTGGCGCGCACTGCTCAAGAGAAATGACGTCCACGTGCACGAGCACAGTCACGGCGGCGTGTCGCACGTTCACGTTCACTTCCACGAATCCCAAACTCGCCATCGTAAAGAGCGTCCGCACAGTCACGCGCTTTCGTCAGTCGGGCTCAAGCCGCTGCTCATTGGAGCGGTGCATGGATTGGCAGGCTCCGGCGCTTTGACGTTACTCGTCCTGACGCAGATCCAGTCCGCCTGGGTGGGGTTCTTTTATCTGGCGATTTTTGGATTCGGATCGGTCGTGGGAATGATGCTGATGTCGGGTTTGGTTGGCTTGCCGTTCGCACTCACGACCAGGAACGTCGGGCGAATTCATCGGCACTTGCAAACCTCCGCCGCCACTTTGAGCATCGGCTTCGGTCTGTGGTACGCCTACGAAAAGGGTTTTGCTTCAGGACTTTTCTAGTATCGAAATGACGTCAGAGCGCTTGTACTCGATCGCAAAATCGAGCGGCGTCTTTCCGTCGTCTGTTTTGGCGTTGACGTCCGCGCCGTTTTCGATCAGCAGTTTCACCAACTCAACATTGCCATTGCCTGCCGCTTCGTGAAGCGGAATGTGACCGCTGGCTGCTCTCGCGTTGACGTTCGCGCCGTGCTCGATCAGCAGCCGTGCGATCTCCGTCTGTTTCGCTGCTGCTGCCGAAGCAAGTGGAGTCACTTTCATCGATTCACGCGACGGAAGATTAACGTCCGCGCCGGCGTTCAGCAGAGCCGCGGCAATTTCAAGCTGGGCGAAAAACACAGCGAAGCCTAGCGGTGTAAAACCGTCGGACGAATAGGCGTTGGCGAGCGACGGATCGTTCTCGATCAATTCAAGCAAACGCTCGGTCCGGCCAGTCGCCGCCGCCTCGAACACGTCGAGCTCGACTCCCGATTCCAGTAAAGCGGCGACGACGTCCTTTTTTCCGTAGTACGTCGCCTTCATGATTACCGAAACGCCATTCGCGTCCTTCGCTCGCGCCAGCGAGGGGTCCGCACGCAGCATCTCCCGGACCTTAGAAACATCGCCGCCAGTCGCGGCATCGAAAAACTCCTGACTCATCACAGCCTCCCGGTCCACCTACCCCAAAAGGTGAATCTCTTCATCACTGGCGCACGGAATCGTTGACATATACGGTCCTGTCTTTTATCCGAAATTCGTGAAAACTGCAAAATACGGGCGATTGACGCACTCCCAGGCGTTGGCACACACCTTGCCAAATAGGCAGCACGGAGGCAGTGAAGGATGACTAAGGGGTTACTGAGTATTGTTTGTTTGCTGGCACTGATGATTTCAGCCGTCCCAGCCAGCGCGCAAACGAGAACGAGACGGTTGAATGACGGCAGACGCTACGAACAGAGAGTTACTGATTCACGTTTCCGGAATCAACGGCTCCAGAATGATGTCTACAGCGGACGTCGTTACAACGGTCAGTATTGGGAAGAAAGATCTTTTTGGGATGAGCACCGCGACAAGCTGACCACGGCGATTGGCGCCGGAGCAGGTGCGGCAGTAGGTGCTGCGGTGGGTGGTAAGAAAGGTGCAATCATCGGCGCGATCGTCGGTGGCGGAGGGGCGGCACTTTACACCTACGGAATTAGAGACGACGACAACGGTAATTGGCGGCAACGCAGACGCTACTAAAGTCGTCAATAAAGTTCGGTCACGCATTGCAAGATGAGTGGCCTTGTGGGGGCCCGGATGTGAAGGGGAGAGCACATCCGGGTCCTAACATTTTTGGCGTCAGTTACCAGCACGGACTCACCCCGATCTCGCCCGTCCTGCTTTTTTTCGGCTCGCCATTAGCAGCGCTTTCCTGTTTCTGTTATATAGATATTACTCGCTCTTATATACCTTGCCGGAGATTGTGATGGAATTTCAGGAGAACGTTCTCGGCCTGATCGGGAATACACCCCTAATCAAGCTCAACAGGTTGGCGCGTGACGTTAAGCCGCAGGTGTTTGCGAAGATGGAGAGCCTCAACCCCGGTTACTCGGTCAAAGACCGGATCGGCGTGGCGATGATCGAAGCGGCGGAACGCGAAGGAATTCTCAAACCTGGCGGAACGGTGGTCGAGGCTACTTCGGGAAACACCGGCATCGGTTTGGCGCTCGCCGCGGCAGTGAAGGGCTACAAGTGCATCTTCGTGATGACGGACAAGGCTTCAGTTGAGAAGTCGCGTTACTTGAAGGCGCTCGGCGCCGACGTCGTCATCACTCCCGTTTCAGCAAAACCAGGCACGCCGAATCACTACGTTTCGACAGCAAAACGCATCGCCGCGGAAACGCCAAATTCTTTTTATCCGGATCAGTACTCGCATCCCGCAAATCCCGAAGCGCACTACCGCACAACGGGCCCCGAGATCTGGCGGCAAACTGATGGCAAGATCACACACTTCGTCGCGGGCATCGGAACAGGCGGCACAATCTCGGGCACGGGCCGGTTTCTCAAAGAGAAGAACCCAAGC
>DASTOZ010000031.1:0-3827 GCA_035762365.1 Pyrinomonadaceae bacterium
GTCACGTCGAGCAGCAAACTGTTCTGCGGGTATTCGAGATTCACGCCGGCTTGCAGTTCCGACAGCGCGTGTACACGTTTGCTTACGAGGCGAGTCACGGCCAACGACGGCGGGACGCTTCCCGGCACGTAACGGACTATGCCGCGATTGGTTCCGATCAGCAGTGTGTCATTGCCCTCGGCGTTGCGAACTGGCAACACGGCAAACACGCTTTGTGACGGCAATCCCTGTTCGGAATCGAGTTGGCCCACGACGATTCCAACGGACGGATCGTCGCGAATGCGCAGCAGCCCGCTGTCTCGCGTGCCGCACCAGATCTCGGTGAACTTTTCGTCGATGGCGATGCGCACAAAGCGCGCGTCAACGTTCGGTAGTGCCAAAGTGCAAGCCTGGTCGGGGCGGCACAGGAAAACTCCGCCGGACGTTCCAAACCACAGCGTACGATAGGCCGCGCCGCGCGTCATCGAACGCACGACCTGTCCCTTCAAAGGTGCAAACTGCGGATCTTCGTGCACTGTTTTGCCATCGGAAACGAGCACGCCGTCGCGTGCCGTGCCGATCAACAATCTGTCCTCGTCGGCGAGCAGGCTGATTGGTTCGCGCGCTACACCGTTGGGCCACGTCAAACTCGCGCGTCCGCCGTCGAACCTCTCGACACCGCGCCCGTATATCGCGTAATACGTCGCCCCACGAAACTCGGCGATTGCTCGCACGCTGCCGGGGCCGTCGGCGCTGCCGGAGCCCGAGTCGACGCGCGTGAACGCCTGGTCCTCGAACTTCACCTGCTGTCTCGGCGCGACGTAAAACCCACTGACCGCAGCGACTAACAAACGCGGACTTGACGGAAGCTGATCTTCCGCCATGTCGTAGATGTTGTTGGCGCCCATACCCGGCATGTTGATCCACGACGACGTTTCGCTGTCGTAAATAAACAGACCGCGGTTGGTGCCCGCCATGACGCGGCCGTTGACTGACTGAAACAGCGAGCGCACGAAATTGCTCTCGCCGCCGTCGCCGATTGATTCAACGCGCGGCGCCTGCGGATCGAAACGACAAACACCGCGATCGGTGCCGAACCAGATCACACCCTCGCGATCGGGAAAGATCGTGTACACGCGATCGGAACGCAGACCGCCCGCCGTGCCGTCGAAAGTGAAACGTTGGGTCTTTGTTTTTGAAACACGAAAGACGCCGCGACCGTCAGTGCCGATCCACATTTCGTCGCCGATCGACTTCAGCGACAAAACCTGGCCGGTCGGTGTTTCGGTGCGCTTTGCGTTGACGGCTGTGTCGCCGGTTAGCGCGCCGGGGTCTTCTTTTCGTGCTCGCGCGCCGAGCCAGAGTTGTCCATTCTTGTCGCGTTCGAGGGCGTTGAAGAAGTAGACCATCGGCCGCATCGCCAGGGATTTCGCCTCGCCGTTACTGACTTCCATCAGGCCGCGGCTGAGTGTGCCCAGGAGCAGTTGGCCGTTGGACCAATCGATGCTCGTGATCGGGAGTGGGCCGGGCCGATCGCGATCTTTGCTTTCCAACGGTTGATTCAGGAGGTCGCGAGTTTCGAGGACGGTGCGCGTGACAGTTTCCTCGTTCTCCGTCGTCTGAACTGACTTAACGCGAGTCTCGAGCACGCGGCCTTGCTCCGTCGTCATCACCGCGAGGCCCTTTTGCGGTGTGACGATCGCGGAGACGGCTAAGCCCGCCGTCTCCTTCACCTTCATGAACGAGCCGCTGAAGAATCGCGCCGCGCCTCCTTCCGTTCCGACCCACAGCGCGCCTTCCTCATCGGTTTGCAATGCGAGCACTCGTCCGCCGGGTAGTGCCGGATCGTTGATCGTTTGCGTGCGACGTCCGTCGAACTTTGCGAGTCCTGCTTCGGTGCCAAACCACATCGCGCCGTCGCTTGTTTGTGCGATCGCGCGAACGCGATCCGAAGGAAGTCCGTGAAACAACGTGACCGCGCCCCACTGGTGCAGGCCAGTGATCGGCGTTGGCGAAGGCGATGGCGACGGTGATGGTGAAGGCGACGGTGAGGCTTGCGATTGCGCCTCGGGTTCCGTTTGCGCTGAGGATCTATAGATCAGCGAGGTGCTAGCGAGGCACAAGCAGAAGACGACAATGAGAAAAACTAAACATCGACGTTTCATCTGTATCTCACGAATCTTTATTTACTGACCTCGCGCAAGCGGCAGACACATGGTTAAAAGGAACCTCTGGCAGAGCTCACGTGATTATTTGGAGTTCTTTTTCGAAGCCGCTTCTCGTTTCTGTTCTTCGTTGAAACGTTTCTGGTCCTTCTGCAACCAGCCTTCGAGATCGTGCGCGGCTTTTTCGAGTTCGTCGCTGTTGAGTAAGCCACGCCGCAGCGCTTCGAAGAACGCGCGAGTGCGAATGTTGTAGGCCAGCTTTTCGTACGCTTCCTGCTCTGTTCCTTCCGCGACAGTGGTGAAGAGTTTCTCGTAAAGCGTCGCCAGCCGGCTCTCAACGCCACGCAAGCTCAACGAACATTTGCGCGCGATGGCCCAGTTCGAAAGTCCGAGCGCGAGATAGTAAAGCGCTTCCGCTTCAAACTCTGTCAGCAGCGGGCGCTTGAACGAGTCCTTGAACGCCGGATCGATCATGTCGGCGCCGTCTTCGAGCACTGCCGCTACGAAGCGCAGAAACCGCGACTCGGGATTGTTCTTGTGAATGAAGCCATACGCCGGAGGCGGATCGACTGACTTGACGATCTTGCGGATCTCGTTGATGTAGATCTCGTGCGGAAACTGCGTCCAAAAGATGATGCGCGCGGACGGGAACTCGCGCCAGATCGCGCGCGCGGCTTTTACGCCGGAGAGCTTGGGCATCTGGATGTCGAGGATGCAGACGGCAGGCCGCTCATCGAGCGCGAGTTTAACCGTCTCCTCGCCGTCGCCCGCCTCGAACACAGGCATGTGCGAGGGGAATTCCTTCTCCAGAATCTCGCGCAAGTAGTGGCGCTGGGCCATGTTGTCTTCGGCGATCAGTATCGACATCGTGATTCAGAAAGACTCTTTGTTACTCGCTAGCGCAAGCGCTAGACCCATCGATGATAATGCTCCCGCGAGTGGAGCGCCAACGTGGCTGACCACAATACTACTTGACGGCTGCCACCCGTTCGCACTATGAGTGCACACATGACGATCAAAAACCTGCTTCCCCTAATTTGCTTGCTTTTGTGCTTTATACCCGCGGTTCAAGCTCAGGACGGCCCGGCTCGCGACGAAAAACTGTGGCAACGCGCCCTGCAAATTCAGCGTCGCGCCATCGTCGTCGACACGCACAACGACGTGACGACGCCTATGACCAATGACTATTTCGATCTGAACGGCGCACCGCCCGTGCCATACCGCACGAACATCGAGCGTATGAAGCAAGGCGGACTTACCGCCGAATTCTTTTCACTCTACATCCGCCCCTGGTACGTCCAGCACGGAGGCTCCGCACGACGCACGCTCGACATGATCGATGCCGTCTATCGCGCCGTCGAACGAAACCCTCGCGACCTGATGATCGCGACGTCAGTTGCCGACATTCGTCGCGCAAAACGCACGGGCAAGATCGCCTGCCTGATGGGTATCGAAGGCGGTCACGCGATCGAAGATTCGCTGCCGACGCTGCGCGAGTTCTATCGACTCGGCGTTCGCTACATGACGCTCACGTGGAACAACACGAACAACTGGGCTGACGCTGGACGCGGTGAAAAGAAGTGGAACGGTCTGAATGACTTTGGCAAAGAAGTTGTGCTCGAGATGAACCGACTCGGAATGCTGGTCGACGTGTCGCACGTGTCTGACGATACGATCAGTGAC
>DASTOZ010000032.1:0-12555 GCA_035762365.1 Pyrinomonadaceae bacterium
AGACCACGGATCACACGGACGGTTGCACGGCGACTTCAGGTTCCGTCTTCGCGGCCACTACCTCCTTCGCCGCACGCTCTTTTTGCCGCGCGAGAGCATAGCGTCGATCGCTGAGCGCGAGTCCGCCGCCGAGCGCCATTAACACCGCGCCGCCCCAGATCCAACCGACAAACGGTTTGTAGTAGACACGAACGCTCCAGCCGCCCTGGACCGGCTCGCCCAGCGACACGTAAAGATCGCGAAACAGCCCGCTGTCGATCGCAGTCTCGGTCATCGTCTGGCCGCTCGCGGTGTAGTTGCGCTTCTCAGGGTACATGCGCTCGATTTCTTTGCCGTTGCGACTGACGAGTATCTCAGCCCTCGCGGCGCGATAGTTTGGGCCAACTACGTCCCGCTCGCTGATAAACCGAAACTCGTAACCACCGGCGCTGACAGTGCTGCCGGGTTCCATGCGCACGTCCTGCTCGATTTGATAGCCCGTCACCAACGTCACGCCGACGATGAAAACCGCAACGCCAAGATGTGCGAGTTGCATCCCGTAGTAGCTGCGGCTCTGCGTCCGCAGTTTTTGAAACGTCGTGACCTTGCCCGTAGTGATACGGACGCGCTGCCACACGTTCACGACGATCGTCGCGACAATCCAAATCGCCAGTAACAAACCGATGCTGACGAGCGGTTTCCATTGACCCATCACAAACGGAAGCGCCGCCGCGGTGACGACGCTGATTACAAAGGCCCAACGGAGACGAACGGCGATCTCCGGCAAGCTTGCCTTTTTCCAACGCGCGATCGGTCCGATGCCCATCAAGAACATCGCGGGCGCCATCAACAGTACAAACACGAGATTGAAATAAGGTGGACCAACCGAGAGTTTCCCCATGCCCAACGCGTCGACGAGCAACGGATAAAGCGTTCCGAGCAACACCGATCCCGCAGCGACTGTGAGCAACACGTTATTCGCGAGCAGCAGCGACTCGCGCGAGACGACCTCGAACTTGCCGCCGAGTCCGACTTGCTTCGCACGCGACGCGTAAAGAACGAGCGATCCGCCGATCACAAACACGAGGAACCCGAGAATGAAAGTGCCCCGCGCGGGGTCGGTAGCGAAAGCATGCACCGACGTCAGCACACCCGAACGAACCAGAAACGTTCCCAGCAGGCTCAACGAAAACGCGGCAATCGCGAGCAGCACGGTCCAGCTCTTGAACCCGCCGCGTTTCTCGGTGACCGCCAGCGAATGAATGAGTGCGGTTCCCACCAACCACGGCATGAACGAAGCGTTTTCAACCGGATCCCAGAACCACCAGCCGCCCCAACCGAGTTCGTAGTACGCCCAGAAACTACCGAGTGCGATGCCGCAGGTGAGAAACATCCAGGCCACGGTGGTCCATGGTCGCGACCAGCGCGCCCACGTCGCGTCAAGCCTTCCGCCGATCAACGCCGCGATTGCGAACGCAAACGCAACCGAGAACCCAACGTAACCCATGTAGAGCATCGGGGGATGAGCGACCATCGCCGCATCCTGGAGCAGCGGGTTCAGATCGCGCCCGTCAGGCGGAACGGGAAACTGTCGCGCGAACGGGTTCGACGTCAGCAGCATAAACAGCAGAAAGCCTATGCTGATAATTCCCATCACGCTCAACACGCGCGCGGTCATCTCTTCCGGCAAGTGACGGCTGAACAGCGATACCGCGACCGTCCACAACGACAGCATTAACGTCCACAGCAGCAGCGAGCCTTCATGCGATCCCCACGTTGCCGCGAGACGATAGTGCAACGGCAGTTGTGAATTGGAATTGACGGCGACGTTGAGAACGGAAAAGTCGTTGGTGATAAAAGAATACGCCAGACAGCCGAACGCGATCGTCACGAAGATAAACTGCGCCTGCCCAGCCGGGGCCGCCAGCGCCATCCATGTGCGGTTGCCGTTCGAAGCGCCGTAAAGCGGCAGGATTGCCTGCGTCAACGCAAGCAACAACGCGATGATGAGTGCAAACTGACCTATTTCAGGAATCATTATGCTTTGTTCTTGGTGCTTTGTACTTAGGGCTTTGTACTTTGTAATCGAAAGCGACTGATTCGCGGAGCGTGCAAAGTACTAAGCTCAAAGCACAAAGCACTAAACGTCAGTACACCACGGATTTGGCGGCGTCTTGAGCGTGTTTAGCGTTCTTCGCTTTGTCGATTGCGGCGCCTGCCTCGGGTGGCATGTAGTTCTCGTCGTGTTTGGCTAAGACTTCTTCGGCATGAAAAACGCCGTCGGAGCTGAGCCGTCCCTGCGCGACGCAACCGCGCCCTTCCTTAAAAAGATCGGGAAGTATTCCCTTGTAAACCACGGGAATGCTGGCCGCTGTGTCGGTGACGGTAAAACGCACCGTCAAGCCATCGCTTTCGCGTTTGAGTGTGCCCTCCTCGACGAGGCCGCCGATGCGAAACGTCCGGTTGACCGGTGCTTCCTTCGCGGCTACTTGCGTGGGACTAAAAAAGAAGACGAGATTGTTCTGAAAAGCACTCAACGCGAGAAACGCGGCAAGGCTTAAGCCGGCAAGCCCGGCGAGAATGATTCCAATCCGTTTATGACGTCGTTTCATTGGCACTCCCAGTTAAAACCGAAGGAGAAACAGAACTCGACCTTTGCTGTTGTTGCGCTGACTGCTGTTGTTTAAGCGTTTTCTTGCGCTGTTTCAGGCTCACAACTTCCCACACGATTAAGATCAACGCAAAGATATATGATCCCCAAACAAAAAAACCATAGCCGCCCATGGAGAGATCTGGCCAGTTCATCAGGCGTTCACCTCCGCGAAGCGAGAAGCGTTTTGCTCCCTCTCGAGAATAATGCAGCGCAGCCGGATGAGCACAACGGCCACCGAATAAAGCCAGCACGCCGCCAGCATGATCAGCATCGCCGCCAGCATCGGTGCTGCAATCGTCGGTTTGCCGAGCATGCGAATCGTTGCGCCCTGGTGCAGTGTATTCCACCACTGCACTGAAAAGTAAATGATGGGAACATTGATCACGCCGACGAGCGCGAGCACGGCCCCGGCGCGATCCGCGCGACGCGTGTCGTCAATCGCCGACTGCAATGAAATGAAGCCGATATAAAGAAAGAGCAGGATCAACGTCGAGGTCATGCGGGCATCCCACACCCAGTACGTGCCCCAGGTCGGTTTGCCCCACAACGCGCCGGTGACGAGTGACAGCAACGTGAACATCGCGCCCGTGATCGCAATCGAGGAAGCCATCATCGACGCCAGCCGCGCGTTGAACGCCCAACCGATACCCGCATAGATCGCCATCAGCACGTAGAGAAACATTCCCATCCACGCCGCGGGCACGTGAATGAAGATGATGCGGTAAGCATCGCCTTGCTGAAAGTCTGTCGGCGCGACAAAGAATCCGACGTAGAGACCGGCGATGAAGAGGATCGCCGACGGGATCGCAAACCACGGGATCATCTTTCCGGCCAGCGGATAGAAAGCTGCGGGTGACGCGTACTTGTAGAGGTTCATGATCTTAGTTCTTAGTCTTTGTGCCTGGTCTTGGGTCTTTGGTTTTGGGCCTTTGGTCTTAGCTAAAAAAACAAAGTACTAAGCACAAAGACCTAAGAACAAAAACCAACCAGCTCACTCCAAAGAGATTCGGAGCGCGGCGGCGGTCGCCCACGGGGAAAAGATGAGCGACACGATCGCAAAGGCTCCTAGTAAATAAAGATGCGGCGCGGGAGACGTACCCATGATACTCGCTTCGACCGCTCCTGCTCCAAAGATCAGCGCCGGAATGTACAGCGGCAGGATCAGTATCGAAATCAAAACTCCGCCGCCGCGCAGTCCCAGCGTCAGCGCTGCCCCCACCGCACCAATCAAACTCAACACCGGCGTTCCGACCAGCAAACTGACCACTAAAATCCAAAGCGTTTCGCGCGGAACGTCAAACTGCAATCCCACGAGCGGCGCGATCAGCACCAGCGGAATCTCCGAGACGATCCACTGCGCCAAAACCTTCCCGAGCACGACCATGAACAGCGGTTGCGGCGTTAACAGTAACTGTTCGAGTGTGCCGTCCTGGTAGTCGTTCGCAAACAGCCGTCCGAGAGAAAGCATCGATGCCAGCAGCGCTGCGACCCAAACCACTCCCGGCGCAATCGATCGCAGCAACTGTGTTTCGGGTCCGATCCCGAGCGGAAACAGGCTGACGACGATGACGAAGAAAAAGACCGTCGACAGCATGTCGGAGCGGCGACGCCACGCCAGCGTCAGATCGCGCCAAACGATCCAGCGCAACATCGATAAGCTCGAAGGGGAGTTCACGTTGCGAGTTCGAGTCGTTGGCTCAAGCCTGTCGCCACGTCTAAATCCTGATGCGTTGCGACAATGGCGATGCCGCCGCCTGCCAGGTGCTCTTCAATCAAAGATCTAATCAAGGCCACCGCGCGTTTGTCTAACGAGGTCATCACCTCGTCGAGCAGCCAAAGCTTCGTACTGCAAGTAAGAAGACGCGCCAGCGCTACTCTTCTTCTCTGGCCTTCCGACAAGAGTCGTGCCGGGAGTGATTCGCGTCCGGCGAGTCCCATGCGCGCGAGGACTTCGGCAGCGCGTTCTTTGCTGACTGTTATGCCGTTCAGGGCGTTCGAGATTCTGAGATTCTCAATCGCGCTGAGCTCGTCTTTCACGCCGTGCCTGTGGCCCAGGTACGTGACCGAGGTGAAATAATCCTCAGCGAGTGAGCGAATATTCTCACCTTGCCACTTGATCTCGCCTTCTGCCGGCGCCAGGAGTCCGCAAAGGATCCGGAGCAAACTGGTTTTGCCGCTGCCGTTTGGTCCGGTGACCTGAAGATACGTTCCCGCTGCCAACGAGAGATCGAGACCGCTGAAAAGCCGTCGATCTCCGCGGACACAGCCGAGCTTGCTGACTTCTAAGATTGTCGGTGCAACCACAGAGCCACAGATATAACTGATAAGCGGCGAAAGGTCTACTTTGGTTGCACCGGGCCTTTAGCTTTCAGCCATTCGTTCCAGCCGCCCTTAAGAACGCGCACGTGGGTGAACCCTGCTTCCTGAAGAGTCTGCGCGGCGCTGATGCTTGATTCATCTGCCGGACAAGCGCAGTAGGTGACGATCTCCCGATCTTTCGGAAGCTCTTTCAACGGCGCATACTTCAAACGGCTCTTGATCTTTCGCGCCTTGAAGTGCGTCGCGCCTTTGATCTTCGTCGTCGCAGCGGCGTACCCTTCGGAACCACGCACGTCGATCACAAAGACGGCCTCGTTGTTGGTTAGCTTCGCTTTCAATTCTTCAGCAGTGATCATCGCGATCGCGGGCTTTTGCCCGTGCGCCAGCAGCGGTTTCTCCGCATGCGCGCGCACCGTCCGCGACTTGTGGAAAGGACCGGCTTCCGGTTGTCCCCTGAACGTGTTCGGGTCGTACCAGGAGTAGGTCGACACCGCGTAATAGAGATAACCGCGAGTGCCATTGAGCGTCTCTCCGATCAAGTCACCCTGCGGCCGCGGGAGCTTGCGTCCGCTGTTGGCATTGACGAACTCTTTCGGAGTTTGCACTTTCAGATCCTCGCCCACGACGTTCTTCAGAACGAACGTTTGCGTCGCTTCCGGATCGCGCCACTCATTCGCGCCGTAGCCGTGAATCACCGCCAGCAGCGTCTCGTCTTTTTGAATGCGAAGCTGTTGGCTCTGAGTCGAGTTCGATCGCGGATCGCGCAGCAGCCACGGCGGTAACTCCTGGTTCATTTCGGAGACTTTACCCGGAGCAGGTTTCAGGATCACTGCGAGATCCTGCGACGCGTCGCCGTTGAAGTCGCCGACAAGAAAATTCGGATCGTGGTCGGGATGAAGCAGAGCGGCGTCTTTGAAAACCCGCTTGACTGCGTCCTGAACTTCAACCGCTTTCGCTCCTCGTGCGACGTCGACCTTGAGCGGCGTCGAAGCCGCGGCTGCTGCTTGCGGCGTCGGTGGGTGTTCGACGGCGACGGGTTTGCTCGAGCAGGCTATTCCAAAAACAAAGATGAATGAGACGAATGCGAGAAAGGGAGTTCGAATCATTTGGTTTTGACCCTCGTAGGAAACTGTAGGAAACCGAAGCCCGCCGGATCGCTCCGGCGAGCTTCGGGGATAGTGCCTCGTCAGGCTCGGCTGTTGCGGAAGATCATAGCGACAGCACGAACGCGATGAGATCGTTTCGCTGCGCCGCCGTCAGAGCGTTGAAGTTATTACGCGCTGTCGTCGCCTGGCCGGCGTGCAGTTGGATCGAATCGAAGATCGTGATGTTCAGACCTTCATGCATCAGCCTGTTGCGGGCGCGAATGCCCCACAGCGGTGCTGTGCGCATTTGGTTGGCCGACGACTGGCCGGCATTCTGCACAATGCCATCTCCAGTGCCGATGTTGTGTAATGCAAAGTCACTGAACGGGTGGATGATCTTGTTGCCCAGTGCTGTCGGGACGGCGAAAGCGCCGCCGTTGATCAGCGTGCCCGGGGCAGCCGTGACCAAAGTGCGGGTGTGGCAAACCGCGCAGCCTACTGACGTAAACAGCGAGTCGCCGCGAACTGCCGCCGCCGGAATCGGATTCTGACGACCAGGAGCACGAGTGGCAGCCATGAAGTCGGCGAATGCAAGCACGTCGTCGCCATCGTCCTCAGGATCCGGCACCGGATCGAATGGAGACGGGAACGTGACGTTGATTACGCCTTCAGCAGTGCTGGCCGGGTTTTCGTGGGTCCCGGCATCAGCCGCGCTTGAACTGCGGCCGCCGAAGCCGTCGAACGGGTTGGTGATACCCATCTCGTTAAGATAGGCATCGCCAGCGAAAGAGACGAGGCTCGCATGCTGTGCTTTCCAGCCAAAACGGCCGATGCGCAGCGTGTTGCCGGCCTCTGTCACCGGGACCTGCGTCAGCGTACCGCGTTGGGCCAAGGGCTGCGCGGCAACGTTGTTCTGCAGCGCGGTATTGGAAAGGGCTTCCACAAAGCCATCGCCGATAGTGCTCGTCGTAACACGGAAAGCTTTGACGGTTTCGGCAGTGGAGATGTGCTCGACGACATCAGAGTCGGTGCCCCTTGCGTGGACTAACTGGCCGCCAGGAGCATCAACGAAAGCACCATTGACCAGATGACCAGCCCGGAACTCCATCGCCTGGCTGAAGCCGCCAACATCTATTGACTGGTGACATTCAACACAGCCGACGTCGTTGTAGGTTGGTCCAAGTCCGTCCTCGATAGTTTCGCGTTCGGAGAAGATGAACTTGTTATCTTCGAACCGGCCGTTTCCGCGTGCTGTGGGCGGAACTGGTTCGTTAACGCACTCGTCGATCGGTGTGCCTTTGACACCAAAGCCATTGAACAAGTCGTCAGTCTTGGCGTCCATGTCGGTTGTTAACGCTTCGGTTGCCGTCTGGCTTTCGACGGTTTGCGGTTGGCTCAAGGGCAAGACAAGCGCCACCGCAAACAAGACTAGAGTCAAGATGGGTAAAACTTTCCTCATGAGATATTTCCTCCTCGGACCTGCAAAAACACGTGGTGGAAACAGGAAGGGATCAGTTCGCCCGTGCGTTAGCAAACTCATGGTCCTGCCCGTAGATGTACTGCGTGACCCGGCTTGAAGAGGCAGCTCCAGTCCTCGGGGGTGACCAGAGTGATGAGTCCCCTCACAAAGAAGCAGCTAAGGCAGGGGCCCTAGTTGTGAAGGAGAAAGACAGGGTAACAAGGATCCCTGTTCGCAAAATTCAATTAACTGGGCTTACTTATGTAGTCGGGAGGTGGGCGGCACTCTAGTCCCGTTCGTTTTGCTTGTCAAGAGGTTTAGTCGCGAGAATTACAAGAATTCCAGAAATCAGTGTAATCTGTGCTTCTCGTATGCGCAGGGCGTTCCCATTCACAGCAATAGTTGGCCAGGAAGAGATGAAGCTGGCGCTGATCTTGAACGTGGTCGATCCGTCGATCGGCGGCGTTTTGATCATGGGCCACCGGGGGACGGCCAAGTCGACGGCCGTCCGCGCACTAGCTGATCTGTTGCCGCGAATCACGGTAGTCGAAGGTTGCGCTTTCAATTGCGATCCAGCCGACGAGCGAAATCTTTGCTCGGACTGTGCGGAACGGGCCGCTCTGCCCGCGACTACAGCGTCAGTGTCGGTCGTAGAACTTCCGCTCGGGGCCACTGAAGATCGTGTTTGCGGGACGATCGACATCGAACGCGCGCTGACGCAGGGCAGAAAGACTTTCGATCCGGGTCTGCTGGCTCGGGCCAATCGCGGGTTCCTGTACATCGACGAAGTAAACCTGCTGGAAGACCACCTGGTCGATCTTCTATTGGACGTCGCGGCGACAGGCCGGAATCGAGTCGAGCGCGAGGGCGTTTCGGTCGAACACCCGTCGAACTTTGTTCTGGTTGGTTCGGGCAACCCGGAAGAAGGTGAGCTGCGGCCGCAGTTGTTGGACCGTTTCGGATTGCACGCCGAAGTCGTAACCGAGGCTTATCTCGACAACCGCGTCAAGATCATTGAGCGACGCGAAGATTACGATCGCGATCCGGAAGCGTTCGCGCAAACATTCGCCGGAGATCAGGAGCAACTGCGCAAACGGATCACGCGCGCACGTGCGAACCTGAGAAAGACGACCATCGATCGGTCGATTCTGTCGAACATCGCGCAGCTCTGCGTGGATCTTAAAGTCGACGGGCATCGCGGTGAGCTGACGATCATGCGTGCTGCGCGGGCGCTTGCGGCGTTTGAGGGGCGTCGATCGGTGAACGATAGCCACGTGAGGCGTGTGTCGGCGATGTCCTTGCGGCATCGTTTGCGGCGTGACGTTTTGGACGAGACGGCGAAGAGCGAGAAGATCGAGCAGGCCGTTGACGAAGTGATGCCGCGACCGCCGCAGCCGCCCGGGAACGAAAAACGCGAGGCAAAGACACAGCCGGACTCACGGCGCAAGGGGAAGCCGCCCGATGGTCCAGGTCAACGCTCTGCTGCGTCGGGAGGCGGAGGCAAGACGAATACTGCCGACACGTTGTCGCCACCGGCGGTTGAAAACCGATCGCTCGAATCGCGACTGGAGGAACGGTTGCGCGCGATGATGCCGAATCGCGGTGACAAGTCGCAGTCGCACAGCAGACGCGCCTCAGGATCGAAAATTACGAATTCGCAAGTGCGAGGCAGGTACACACGCGCCGTGAGTTTCAAACGTTCCGGCGCCCGAATCGCGATCGACGCAACGCTGCGTGCGATGCTTGGGTTGGAACAAGTCCGGAAGGGAGCGCCGTCTCTGCTCGACGTGGCGCGCCACCGTATCTCTTCCGGCGCGCTCCGTTACAAGCTGCTCAAACATAAGCGGGGCACGCTTTTCGTCTTCGCGATTGACGCGTCCGGCAGCATGGCGGCAAACCGCATCGCGCGCGCGAAGAGCACGATTCTGAAGTTGCTCAAGAAGTCGTACCTGAATCGCGACACGGTAGCGATCGTTTCGTTTCACGGCACGACTGCGAACATCGACCTGATGCCGTCGCGCAGCATCCTGCGCGCGCGCCGCGTGTTGGACTCGTTGCGCATGGGCGGCAGCACGCCGCTCAGCGCCGGACTCGCGAGCACGATCGAGTTGTTGAATCTCGTCGGCGATCGTTACGGCGAGAATGTTGTACTGTTGTTCACCGACGGCCGCTCGAATGTGCCGCTACGCCGTCACGGACGAGCAAACGTCCGCGTGCTGCGACAACTGAAGATTGAGATGGAACTGCGCGAACTGATGCTGGAGCTCAAGCAGCTTCGGGCGCACGTGGTCGTCGTCGATACGCAAAAGGAATTTGAGTCGAGTCAGGAAACGCGCAAGTTAGCGACGATCCTGCAAGCGCAGTTTGTAAAACTTACCCCGGCAGTTCCTTAATTCGTGATCCGTGGTCAAAAATAAAGACGAGAAAGTTCTCGAACTATACGAGCAGTTGCTCGAGATCGAGCGGCGGCTGATCCCGACCGGTCTGCACGTCTTCGGCCGTCCGGCGCCACCGCGCGAGCGTGGCGACTTGTTGAAGATGATCGCTTCGTTCGATCGTCCGGAAGCGGGGCTGCGCGCGCTCCCTGAAGAACTTGCGGATGAAGCGATACGCGAGTTTGTTGCGCACGGCACTGACGCCGCCGTTCGACAGCTCGAGCAATACGGATTGAACGCGGAAACCACGCTTCCGGTGTTTGCTTTGTTGGAAACTGTCTCGACCAGGCTCCAATCGAATGGCGAGATCGACGCGCTGGTTCGCGCGTTGCGCGGCGAGTTCATCGAACCTGGCCCAGGCGCCGACATCGTTCAGAATCCCGACATTCTCCCCACCGGTCGCAACACACACGCGCTGAATCCGTACGGCGTGCCGTCGGCTGTCGCTTTCGCTCGCGGCAAGATCGTCGCGAGCAGCCTGCTGAGTCGTTACAAAGAAGAGAACGGACGTTATCCCGAAGCGGTCGGATTGATCCTGTGGGGACTCGACAATATCAAGACGCAAGGCGAAGGCGTGGCCCAGGCGCTGTGGCTGCTCGGCGTGCGTCCCGTGCGCGATGCGTTGAACCGGTCGACCGGCGTCGAAGCGATACCGCTCACCGAACTCGGACGGCCACGCATCGACGTCGTAATGACGATCTCCGGAATCTTTCGCGACTTGTTCAGTCCGACGGTGCAGTTGCTGGACAAGGCAGTACGCCTCACAGCAAACCTCGATGAGCCGTTGGACCAGAACTACGTCCGCAAGCACGTCGTCGAACAGATCGCGCAGGATGGTTGCGACAGCGACGAAGCTGCGACTCGCGTTTTCTCGAACGCGCCCGGCAACTACGGCACGAACGTCAATTTCATGGTGATGGATTCGCAGTGGGATCGCGAAGAGACGCTCGGCGATCTGTTCGTGACGCGGAAGTGCTTCGCCTACGGCCGCGATTCTAAAGGTCAGACGATCGAGGGCAGGGAAGCACGCATCGCAATGGACCGAGCGCTCTCGCGCGTCGAAGCGACTTACCAAAACATCGACACGTTCGAGATCGGTTTGACTGACGTCGATCATTACTTCGAATACCTGGGCGGGATTTCAAAAGCAGTCGAGAAGCGGGCGCAGGCGCGTCCGTCGATCTATTTGTCTGACAGTCTTTCGCGCGACGTGAAGATCCGCTCGCTCGAAGAGACGGTCCGTTTGGAAACACGCGCGAAGACGCTGAATCCGAAGTGGTACGAAGGCATGTTGCAGCACGGGTTCCGAGGCGTGGCAGAGATCGAGAACCACGTCTCGAACACGTTTGGCTGGAGTGCGACTGCCGACGCAGTTGACGATTGGATCTACTCGGAAGTCGCGAACACGTTTGTGTTTGACGAGTCGATGCTGGAGCGGTTGAAAGAGTTGAATCCGCATTCGGCGCACGCGTTGGTCCAGCGATTGTTGGAGGCGAACGGACGAGGTTACTGGGAGACGGAGCAGGACGTGCTCGCGAAACTGCACGAGATCAGGCTCGATCTCGAAGACCAGTTGGAGGGGGTTGCGTAAGCGCGTGAACGCGATGCAGATCACCGTCCTTTATGTAGGTTCGAGTCTGCTGGCGCCGCTGAAAAATGCGGAGCGCGAGATCAATCGCGCGTACCGTCTGGACCTTCGCGTCGCGGCGCACAACTTCGGCGCGCCGCTCAGCGATCGAGAGTGGCAGGAAGTGGATCGCGATCTGGGGCAGTCGAATATCGTCTTCGTCATTCACGTGATGGACGGCGAGAACGCGTCGCGACTCGTCGCCGCGCTCGACAGTTACAGAGATCGTCACGATGCCGTTGTCGTCATCAACTGCATGCCGGAGCTGATGCGTCACACGCGCATGGGCCGACTCGATGTGAAGCGGTTGGGTTCTACCGGCGCATGGATCGGCAAGCGCGCCAAACATCGCAACGGCGCAAACGCAAAGCACCATCAATATTTGAAGCTCGTCGATCGACTTCCGGGCATACTCAAGTTCATTCCAACTGTGGGCGCGCTGACCGACGCCAAGCACTATCTCTATCTGTTCTGCTATTTCCTGCAACCGACACCGGCAAACATCCAGTCGATGCTGCTTTATTCGTTGAAGCACTACGCGCACGATAAGCGGCTCCGATCCGTGAAAACATCGACGCCGCAGCAGGTTCCGTCCGTCGCGATTTATCATCCGGAGGCGACGAAGTTATTCGAAACGTTTGAAGCGTATGAGAAGTGGCACGGAGCGACGAAGAAAAAAGCTCTCGATCCTGAATTGACAATCGGCCTTCTGCTGATGCGTCCGCAAGTCGTCAGCAAAACGACAAAACACTACGACGCACTCATCAAAGCCATCGAAAACGAAGGCCTCAGCGTGATTCCCGCGATCGCGACGTTGATGGACAATCGCGAAGCAGTCACACGCTTCTTCCGCAACGGGCGCTCGCGCGTCAGTCAGATTGTTTCCTTGACAGGCTTCAGCTTCGTCGGTGGTCCGGCGATGAACGACAGCGCCGCCGCCGCGCAGTTCCTCCGCGAGCTGAACGTGCCGTATCGATCGGCAGTCAGTCTGGATACGC
>DASTOZ010000033.1:0-2782 GCA_035762365.1 Pyrinomonadaceae bacterium
GAGAGAGTATCGAAAACTGATGGTCGCACCTGTCGCGTTGCGAGAAGAGCTGAACAAGCTGTTCGATCGCGAGATCGAAAACAAACGGCTCGGCAAACCGGCGCACGTGATCGCGAAAATGAATCGCGTTGCCGACTTGCAAATCGTCGAGAAGCTTTACGAACTCTCGCAGGCAGGCGTGAAAGTCGATCTGATCGTGCGCGGCATTTGCATGCTGCGTCCGGGCATTCCAGGTTTGTCTGAAAACATCCGCGTGCGCAGTGTCGTCGGACGTTTCCTCGAGCACAGCCGAGTTTTCTGGTTTGCAAACGGCGGCGACGACGAGGTGTACATCGGCAGTGCCGACTGGATGTCGCGCAATCTGAAACACCGCATCGAGGTTGTCGCCCCAGTCACGGAGCCGGAAGCGAAAGGATATCTGCGCGACGTGTTGATCGACGCTTATTTAACGGACAACACGAAAGCCCGTGAACTGACCCCTGACGGAACTTATCGTCCGATCGCAAGTGGAGCTGAACCCTTTAACAGTCAGGTCTATTTCATGGGACGACCGATCGGCGGAAACTGACTCTCCCGCTTAACTGTTCCCCTACAACATCCCCAAGTGCGCCGCGAGCTGAAGGTTCCGGCTGCTGGAGATCCTATGCGTACATCAAAGTTGCGAACAGCGATCCTGCTGGCGGTCATTCTCTGTTTGTCATTTGTCGACGCTGGTGTCGTCGCGAAATCAAAGTCGAAGAAGCCGGCTCCACGAGGGACGCCGGTGATGTGGGAGCGTCCGTCTGACATTTCGTCGCGCGATCTATTTCTTGGACCAGGCGGCGCGAGCATGCGGCCCGATCTGCGTCGCATCACGTTTATCAAAGAGGAGAAGGGCGGGTATTCGAAGAAGTATCGCGTGCGCGACGGTTCCGGTCGCGAGTGGGTCGTGAAGATCGGCAAGGAAGCGCAATCGGAAACCTCTGCGATCCGCTTGTTGTGGGGCGTCGGTTACCTGACTGAAGTCAACTACCTCGTTCCGCGCGTCACCATTCCGGGCAAAGGAACATTCACGAACGTTCGGTTTGAAGCGCGGCCGGAATCGTGGGACCGCGTGGGCGAGTGGAAGTGGAAAAAGAACCCCTTCGTCGGCACGCCTGAGTACCAGGGACTGAAGATCATGATGGCCATGATCAATAACTGGGACCTCAAGGATTCGAACAACGTCATCGTTCAGGTCGGCAACAACGACGATGCGGAGCTTCGCTACATCATCAGTGACCTCGGCGCGACGTTTGGGCATGCGAGCACGACGCCGCTGCTCTGGCGTTTCACGCGCAGCCGTAACAATCCGAGCAAATACGCGAAGAGTGAGTTTCTCGAAAAAGTAAAAGGCGAACGTGTAGTGCTGCACTTCGGCGGCAAGAACCGGGGACTGATGAAGGACATCAGCGTCCGCGACGCGGAGTGGTTGAGCAGTTGGCTTTCACAACTGAGCGATCAGCAACTGCGTGACGCGTTTCGCGCGGCGAACTATCGCCAGGATCAGATCAACATTCTCGTGCGAGCGGTGCGTGAGCGATCGAATGAACTCCGCGATCTTCGACCGTCTGAAATTGGAAGATTGCGGTAGGGGATTTTCGATGGCAGCAACTCAAAAGAGAAAAGAAATCACCACGTTGATCGTGGTGTTCACCGGTGTGGTGGTGGTGAGCGCGCTCGTGGCGTACTACCTGGGAGGTGGTCGACAGACGCCCACCAACACCACACAAACCGGTGTCGAACCTGGATCGACACGGCCTACGGTAGAACCTCCACGCGCAGGAGAGCAACCGGTGACGCGGCCAAATATTGATCCACGTGCGGATCAATCGACGGCTACGCTTGAACGTCAACCAACTTCAGCGCCTGGTGTGGCTGGCGCAGAAGAAAGCTTTATCGATCGGATGTTTGGAACTCACGCGGAGCAACATTCGCTCGGTGCTACGTGGAGTGAGGCTATGGGCCGCATCACGCTGCGGTTCCTTCTCGCAGCACTGCTCGGCGCGGCGCTCGCGTTTCGTCCACGCAAACGGATCCTCGCGATCAAGCGCAATCCATACGTCGCACAAACACAGATCCTGCTGGCGATCGTTGCGGCGGCTTTGATGATCGTCGTCGGTGACAATGCGGCGCGTGCGTTCGGCATCTTTGCGGCGGTTTCGCTCGTTCGTTTCCGCACCAACATTCGCGACCCGAAAGAGATCACGGTTCTCTTGATCAGTCTGGCGCTTGGTCTTTCCGCCGGTGTGGGACGTTGGGACCTGGCGCTCGTGTTGACGCTGTTCTCCCTCGTCGTGCTTTGGCTCTTGGAGTGGCGCGAACCGGAGCTGGTGTTTCGTTCGATGGAGTTGAAGGTGACGACGCGAAACGTCGTGTCAACTCAAAAAGCGCTGCGGCAGGTCTTCAAGCAACACGGGTTCGATAAAGAGTTACGGGCGATCGATCGCGAAGCGACTGAGGAATCGCCGGGCAGCATTATGTACTCAGTGGATGTCAGCCCGACTGTCAGCACTGACGAGATCAGTGCTGACATCCTGGCTCTTGACGGTCAAAACGTCGAGGGTATCGAGTGGGATCAGAAGAAGAGCTACTCGTACTTGTATCAGTAGGTAGTACTTCTAATTCACTCCGGACGTGGTGACCGTCGCGGTGGTAGTCGTCGCCTTGTTGTGATGAGTCTCAGCGTAATCCTCAACGAACTTCTTGAAATCGCCGTGTCCCCAGCGAGTGTAGAAGTCGTATTTTTTCATTTCGGAGTAAA
>DASTOZ010000034.1:0-7252 GCA_035762365.1 Pyrinomonadaceae bacterium
TGGACGCGGATGCGTTTCCGTTCGATCTCCAGACTGACCGTTATTTCGTTTACAAAAGAGACGATCCAAAGGCGAGCCTTGCCGCGTTAACGGAGAGTCTGCGAGCGACGCAGGACAAGGCGCACAAGGATTTCACCGCGAAGGACAGTCCGGTTTTCATCTCGCTCCCAAATCTCAAAGAGCCCGATCCTTCTCAGTTCAACACCATACCGCAGGATTTTGGCGAGGATGTCGAGAAGGCTGCTGCGAACATGCAGGCAGGCGATCTTGCGCTGTTCTCCTACGAGGTGAAGGGCTTTGAATGGGAATTGCAGGCGTGGCGTCTGATTGGCAAGGCGCAGTTCGATGTCGATGCCCTGGCGGGTGCGAAGGCGACCTGGGAAAACGTTCGCAAGATCGAACCTCACGATCTCGACGCGAACATCTGGCTGGGAACCATCTACGAACGTCTTGACGACCTTTTGAGCTCGAACCAGGCACTCGACCGCGCCTTGAAGAACAAGGCCATCAATCAGGACCAACGCGCCGAGGCCTACTCGCTCATCGGACGAAACTGCAAGTCGCGCTGGCGTTCGGAGTGGGAGTCGAAGCCCGCGGACGAGCGCGCCGCGGCGGCACTGCGTTCCCCACATTTGAAAGAGTCGTTCGAGAACTACGAATGTGCCTTTGACGAACACCTGAATCATTACTACTCAGGTCTGAACGCGCTGGCGATGCTCAAGATCATGATTGCGCTCGCTGAACGTTTGCCCGACGTGTGGTCGGAAGAGTTTGCCACGGACAAGAAAGCGACGGCGGCGCTGGAAGAGCACCGGGAGCACGCGCAAAGTCTCGAGTCGGCGGTGGAACTTTCGCTCGCGGCCGTCTTCAAGCGACTCGAGCGTGAAGAGAAAGAGGACGTATGGGCGGAGATTAGTCAGGCAGACTTCGCCTTCGTCACTACCAACGCACCCGCGCGCGTCGCGGCGGCGTATCGGCGCGCGCTCGCAAACGCGCCCGATTTCGCGAAGAGATCGGTGCGCCAACAGCTTGCGATCTACCGAGATCTTGATGTGCTCGACGAGAACTGCGCCGAGGTGTTCAAGATCGTGGGCGAACCCGATCCACTACCCGAGCCCGGTTCACAACCGAGCCAGGAGCCGGCGCATAAACGCATCCTGTTGTTCGCGGGTCACATGATCGATGCACCCGATCGCGAGACGTCACGGTTCCCCGCGGACAAAGAAATGGCTGCGCGCGAGAAGATCAAACAGGCAGTGCTGAAGGAGATGAACACTGGCGCCGGCGTAGGCGTAGCGTATGGCGGCGGCGCGAATGGTGGCGACATACTGTTTCTGGAAGTCTGCGCTGAGCTCGGAATCGAGACTCGGTTGTATCTCGCGGTCCAGCCTCAGATCTACGTGACGAAGTCCGTGAGCAAGGGCGGTCCGCAATGGGTGCAGCGCTTCTGGGACCTTCACGCCGCGCATGCGGCGCGCAATCAGGTCCGCATTTTGAGTTCGCAAACGGAACCAGCGAGGAACGACGTCGAATACATGCCGGCGTGGTTGCGTGACAAACCCAATTACAACATCTGGCAGAGAAATAATCTCTGGATGCTGTTCAATGCGTTGACCGAAGGTTGTGACCAGAAGACGGGCGATCCGAACCTCACGCTGATCGCGTTATGGGACGGCCAGGAGGGCGATGGCCCCGGCGGGACGGGCCACCTCGTCGAGAAGGTAAGAAACCTCGGCGCGCGCTGTGAAATCATCGATACGAGAGATCTCTGAGCCCTACGACACGACACCGGCTCAAAGCGGCTCGAGAGCGACGTCGAACACCCCGGTGTCAAAGCTCGCACCATTTAGTTTGATCTGCTCCACCACGATCGCGTTCTCAACCCGGTACATCGGATCGTTCTTCTTCGGATCGTCGTGAAAGTGGATCTCTGTGATCAGCGGCTTGTAACCGGGACAGACCGCGACGAGGTGGAAATGCGCGCAACGCCAGAATTCCGGTGCGCCTGTTGGATCCGGCACTTAGTTCCAGGACGGCGAGAACGCATTGTTTACCAGCAACCGTGGGTTGCCACCGCTGAGTGGGACGATCCAAAGATCGATATTTCGATCCTCGTCGAGCGACTTCGATCGTTCGAAAACAATCGAACGCCCATCGCGCGAAATACTGAACTTGCCGGTGAATTCATTTTGCAAACGAGTTATCTGCGTCGTCTTGCGCGAGGCGAAGTCGTAGCGAAAGAGATTTGCTGAGTCTCGCATCAACGTCTGGTTCGAGAATACGAAACCCGAACCATCCGGCAGCCAGTGAAGATCGAAAAGCAATTGATATTCGATGTCCGAATACTGCGCGAGTTTTTGCCCGGGGTGTGTTCCGCCTTCAGTCATGCGGAACACGCTTGAATCGCCGGAAGCGTTTTCAGTGTAGAGAAGTTGATTGGCGGTAGCGGGCGTCGGGCCCCAGTCCCAGACGCAGGTCCCCATCGGGTTCTTCCCCGCGAACAGTGGATTGAAGACGTACTCGCCGGGAGTTGGATTCAGCGGGACGCTATTCAACGTACACACACCGCTGCGATAACTAATGCGCGATCCGTCGCTGCGCCACACGGGATGGAACGCGCCGAGCAGCTCGATGCCGTCGCCTGTGATACTGAACACCGGCGCCTTCGCGGTGCGGCCTGCCTGCACCTCGACGCCGGTGGTGAACCAGCGATAGCTGCCCCACATCGCGACCACTGCCTGGGCCATGTTGCCGAAGTCCGCGACGTTCTTGAAGAGCAGCGTCTTCGACGAACCCGGCGGCAAAGTGATCTGCTGCGGTTCATCCGCGCCCGCGACGTATACGATGAAAACTCCGGCGCTCGCCTGCGACTGGCGGTAAATCGGCTGGTCGTTGCGCACGGTGACGCTGACCGCGCCTTTCGGATTACGTGCAAACTCAGCGCGATCGGGTGCGTTGGTCAACTTGCGAAAGCCTGTGCCGTCCGGTCGAATCGCGTAGAGGTCCGCGTGATAGAGAGAAGCGACGGCAGCGTGACCGCTCGAGAAGGCGAGCTCTTTTCCGTCGGGGCGCCATGCGACGTCGAAAATGCCGAGCTCCTTCTTCGCGTCGGGATGCGTCCAAAGCCGTCGATCGTTTGAGCCATCCGCGTCGATCAGCCGGATCTCCGTGCCGTTACGAACGTACGCGATCGTTCCGCCGCCGTTTGCTGCTGCACGATTGCCGAGCGGTAAAACGACGAGAACCAGCAACAGAAACAGAGTGATAGTGCGGAACATCTTTACCTCTTTTCTTACTGTTTCGCGCAACGGCGCAGGTCCCACTTGATGGTGACGGTCTTCTTACCTTTGGGCGTGTCGTGCTCGACAGTCTCGCTGCCTGTTAACTCGTTAGGTTTGGCGGGATCGATGGTGCCTTTGCCCATCAACACAGGCGCATCGTCGCTGAGTTGATAGCGTTCGAGTTTGGTCGTTTGATAGCGGTCTTTGTTGTAGGGGTTGTTACACGTGCCTTTAACGCGGCTACTCACGGTGAGCTCCCCGGATGCGTATACCAACAGCGTTGGGGCCAACACCGAGTATTCGCGCGTCCGCGGATTGAAAGAGATCGAGAAGGCACTTGTAGTCTCATTCGCCGTGCCTTGAACCGCCTGGCTGTTGTCGGTTTCGCGATAACAAACACCTTTCCCGCGGCTACCCCACTCCTTCTTTTCTTCGGACATGGCTCGGACCTTTGCAATGGCCGCTCCCTGTTCGTTTCGGCTGCCGTCGATTTCGGCTTTCGTCTCGTAGAACCGGTATTCATCCCAATGCGCGATGTTGACGTTGTTCTCGGCTGTGCCCTTTCGCTCGGCAACTACGCGATAAAGGATGGTTCCCGTCCACTGGTCTGTGCATTGTGCGAGCGGGAGTCGCGCGGAATCCGCCGCTACGAGACTCTGTACGGCGATGATGAGGATTAGTAATGTTAGTAATCCGGCGATGCGCATGCTTCAGACCTCGTTACTTCTTGACCGTGGCGATGATTGTTTGTGCGGACGTGTTGACGAGTGGGGTGAGAAGGTCTTCGCCGTCCGACTTGGCTTTTGCTTTGGCAGTGTTGCTCAGAACGGTCTTCGAGGTTTCGACGCTGTCGAGTTTGTATTCGAGCGTAGCCTCGTCTTTTGCTTTGATCGTGCTGGCGATTGCGGCGGTGGTGTAAACGCCGGTTATCGCGGCTGAACGTGCGGCGCCGGTTGTCGCCGAACCGCCGCCGGGGATTTGTCCCGCAGCAGCGCCGGCCATGTTTCCGATGGCGCGGCCAAACATTGAGCCGCCGCCTTTCTTCACGTTCATCGAGGCGAAGAGTATGTAGTCACACTGGCTCTCGCGTGCTTCGGCCATGGCCTGCGCGGGGAGTTGTGCGGAGAGTGCGACTACTTCGACCGTTGGACCATTCAGATGGTCTGCAAAGCTCTTGCGTAACGTTTCTGCTGCTTGTGCAGTATTGCCGGTTGTGAGTTGCACTTTCGGTAGGAGTAAGCCGATGCGAATCACGCCGGGTTTCTTGGGTGTGGCAGTGTTAGCAACCGTCGTCGTGGTTGTTGCACTGGTGGCGTTGTTGTTTGGCTGCGGGTTGTAAGCCGTGGCGGCGGTTGCTGCGGTGCTGATTCCGTAGAGTTCGTTTGTGTCCTTCGCGAGTGTGTAACCCGCGGGTATGTCGAACAGAGAAGCGGCCAGCGGTTCGCGCGAGAGTTCGATGACTTCTTGCGTCATGGTCGACGTTCGACCGTCGGGTTGATAGACGGTTGTCGTGACGTGCAAGGGAAAGCCGAGTTTGGCAGTGCCGATGGTTTTGCTGTGAACTTCGTCTTTGCATCCGGGCTGAGGTGGACGCGTGGGTGGTTGATACTTCTGGGTGTTGGTGGAGCAATCGAAGGAATATTGAAAGTCGATATACCAGCCGTCAGTTTCCACTTTTGCGTCCTTGTCGCAGGCTTCGGGCGACGCCGTTTTGACCATCGATGTCTTGATGTGACGAGCGGTGAAGCCAAACATTTGTTTGCGTTCGCCGGTGTCGGTGATGGTGTTTGTGATGTTGACGATTCCGCCGCGAGGTTGTTGCTGGGTGGTTGTCGTTTGCGGTTGCGCGTTCGGCGGCACACCGCCGCCGTCGCCCTCGCCGGTGCTGACTGAACCGGGCGTGCCGGTGCCGTCTGTCGAAACGATCAGGTAGGTCTTGTTCTTTTCGTTGATCGTCAACGTGCGTTTGAGATCGCACTGCATGATGGTCGTGAACCCCATGGCGCCCGGCATCTCGCTGCGCATTCTTTGGCCTTTTATGTAGAGCAGGGTCTCAACGCCGGTCGCGCCGCCGGTTGTCATCCTCTGCCGGATCTTGACGTCATTGGTAGTTGGTTTATTAGGGGTTTGGGTAGTTGGTTTAGGCGTTTGGCTGTTACTAACCCCCCACCCTCCGGCGCAAACCACGAGCAGCACAGCCGCAATCGTCAACTTCATACTCTCCTCCTTCGTCCCGACACTCTCCCCTTCACTAGTTAACGCAGCAATGCCCGCCGAATCGGCTCAAAATAGGTTGGTTGGACTTCGCGGCGGGGTACGGTAGAATTTCATCCCCCACTCCCTTTGACTCAACTGCCAAATGTTTCAGCCGCAACAACAAGTTACGGAACTGCTCGCCGCGTGGGGCCACGGCGATCGGGCGGCGCTCGATGAGTTAATGCCCGTCGTCTATGACGAACTGCGCCGGTTGGCGAAGAACCACCTCCGCAAGGAGCGACCCGATCACACGCTTCAAACGACCGCACTTGTTCACGAAGCGTATCTCCGGCTCGTCGATCAGAAATCCGTGAACTGGCAGAACCGCGCGCAATTCTTCGGCATCGCGGCACAGATGATGAGACGCATCCTCATCAATCATGCGAAGGAACGTCAGGCAAAGAAACGTCAGGGCTACGCGACCAAAGTCTCACTGGACGAAGCCGTCAGCTTCTTCGAGAAACGAGAAGTCGATCTGATGGTGCTCGACGAAGCCCTAAACGATCTCGCCGCCCTCGATCCGCAACAAACGCGAATCGTGGAGTTACGCTTTTTCGGCGGCCTCACCATCGACGAAGTGTCAGCAGTCCTCGGCATCTCGCCGGCGACAACCAAACGCGAATGGGACTCGGCAAAGCTATGGCTGCGCCGTCAACTAAACCTCGGAGGCAACTCATCACCCCGGAACGCTGGCAACAAGTGAAACATATCCTCTCGGAGGCGCTCGAGCTCGACACTTCGGGACAAAAACGCTTTCTCGATTCCGCGTGCGCCGACGACGCCGATCTGCGCGCCGAGGTCGACCTGCTGTTGGCCCATCGAGTCGAAACCGACGGCGATCTGATGGAGCAATGCGCCGCCGATGTCTCTTTGCTGCGACTCGACACTGACGACGCAAACGACTTCACGACCCGCAATCGCGTTGGTCCATACCGCATCCTCCACGAAATCGGCCGCGGTGGAATGGGCGCCGTCTATCTCGCGGAACGCGACGACGAACACTACCGCCAGCGAGTCGCAATCAAACTCATCAAGCCGGGACTTGGCGGCGACGTGATCCGCCGTCGTTTTCGCAACGAGACGCAGATTCTTGCAGAGTTGAGTCACGCCAACATCGCGCGCCTTTTCGACGCCGGCGAAACAACCGACGGCCAGCCGTATCTCGTAATGGAGTACGTCGAAGGCAGCCCCATCAACCAGTACTGCAACGACAATCAACTCTCGATCGAGCAGCGTCTGAATCTCTTTTGCACCGTATGCGCCGCTTTGCAGTACGCGCATCAGCACCTTGTGATCCATCGCGACATCAAGCCCGGCAATATTCTCGTCACGAGCGACGGTGGACCAAAGATCGTCGATTTCGGAATTGCAAAACTTCTCGAGCAGGGAGCAGATCTAACAGCGACAGCGATGCCATTCATGACGCCGCAGTACGCGAGCCCCGAACAACTGCGCGGTGAATCAGTCACGACGGCAACAGACGTGTATTCGCTCGGCGTGGTTCTTTATGAACTGTTGAGCGGACGATTGCCTTATCGCTTCAAGAGCCGCGTCCCGCACGAGATCGCGAAAGCGATCTGTGATGACGATCCTGAACGACCCAGTGTTGCGATAGCCGGCCTCAACGGCGAGAAGCCGCAAGTATCGAAGCGACGGAAACGATTGCACCCGGATCTCGACAACATCGTGCTGATGGCGATGCGTAAAGAGCCGCA
>DASTOZ010000035.1:0-4867 GCA_035762365.1 Pyrinomonadaceae bacterium
CGATCATGCCGACGTTCCAGGGACAGGTTACGGAGGACCAGTTGGTGCAGCTGATCGCGTACATCAAGTCGTTACATCCGGCGACTGGCACACAAACACCGGCGGCTACGGCAGCAAGCCCGTCGCCGTCAAGGGCTGTAACTGCGCAGTAGTGTCTCAAATTAAGGTTTTTCTCTGCGGCCTCTGCGTATAGTCGGCGTCTCTGCGTTGAACGAGCCGTTTAACGCAGAGACGCAGAGAGGTACGCAAAGTTCGCAGAGATAACTCCCAATTGAAGACACCGCCAACTGCGCCATCGCCGACGCAGAACATAAGGTAGTTAGTGGTAGGAATCCGTGTTTCGTATTGGAGTCGCGGCAAGCGCATGATGGAGCACACATGGAAGTAAGAATTAAGAAATCTTTATTTCCATTGACCTCGCAGAAGCGCTTCGCCGAAATACCAGTGAAAACGCGGATTTAAGGAATGCAATGAAGCCAATAGAATCATTTGAGTTGCCGTCGCCGTCGAAGGTTAACTACCTAAATGCGGTCTACGGCTTGAAGTCGTGGTTGCTGACGAAAGATCACAAGCGCATCGCTCTGCTTTACCTCGGGTCGATCACTTTCTTCTTCTTTATCGGCGGCCTCTACGCACTCATGATTCGTCTCGAGCTGTTGACCCCGCAGGGCGATCTGCTTTCGTCGACGACGTACAACAAGGTCTTCACTCAGCACGGCATCATAATGATCTTTTTCTTTCTCATCCCGTCGATCCCCGCGACGTTGGGAAACTTCCTGATCCCAATGATGATCGGCGCGAAAGATCTCGCGTTCCCCAGGATAAATCTGCTTAGTTGGTACATCTACCTGGCCGGTGGCATCATCACCATCTACGCGCTGCTCGCAGGCGGCGTAGACACCGGTTGGACGTTCTACACACCGTTCAGCACGACGTTTTCAAACTCTTACGTCGTCGCCACCGGACTCGGAATATTCATCAACGGCTTCTCGTCGATCCTGACGGGACTGAACTTCATCGTCACGATTCACACGATGCGCGCGCCCGGCATGACGTGGTTTCGCATGCCGCTGTTCATCTGGTCGCATTACGCCACCAGCCTGATCATGATTCTCGGCACGCCCGTGATCGCGATCACCGTCCTATTGCTCGCGTTTGAACGCATCTCCGGCGTCGGCATTTTCAATCCGAAACTCGGCGGCGATCCCGTGCTGTTCCAGCATATGTTCTGGTTCTACTCGCACCCCGCCGTCTACATCATGGTGCTGCCATCGATGGGCGTAGTCAGCGAGTTGATAGCAAACTTCTCGCGCAAAAATATTTTTGGCTATTCCTTCGTCGCGTTCTCCAGCCTCGCGATTGCCGTGTTTGGCTTCCTGGTTTGGGGCCATCACATGTTCGTGACGCCACAATCGGTCTACGCAGGAATGATCTTCTCGTTCCTCAGTTTCGCGGTTGCGATACCATCGGCGATCAAGGTCTTCAACTGGACCGCCACTCTTTACAAGTCTTCGATCTCATTCGACACGCCAATGCTTTATGCGCTTGGCTTTATCGGCCTGTTCACGGTCGGCGGCATGACTGGATTGTTTCTGGCATCGCTCGCCACCGACGTTCACTTGAGCGACACGTATTTCGTTGTTGCGCACTTCCACTACATCATGGTCGGCGGCGCCCTGATGGGATATCTCGGTGGGCTGCATTACTGGTGGCCCAAGATCTCGGGACGCATGTATCCCGAGGGCTGGGGGCGGTTTGCTGCGCTCGTGATCTACGTCGGATTTAACCTGACGTTCCTACCGCAGTTCGTGGCCGGCTATCTCGGCATGCCACGACGATACCACGCGTATCCGCCGGAGTTTCAGGTCTTCAACGTGTTGTCGTCGGCGGGCGCGTCAATTCTCGGGTTCGGCATGTTGATTCCGGCGATCTACTTCGTTTGGTCGATGCGCTACGGGCGTCATGCGGAAGCAAATCCCTGGCACTTGCCGGGTCTCGAATGGCGCACGCAATCACCACCGCCGACTGAGAACTTCGAAACGACGCCGATTGTCACGTGGGAAGCTTACGAGTTTGCGCCACCGGAGGAGACTGAGGTCGTCGGAACGTTTCGCGAGGAACGAGTATAAGGACAATGATCGAGAGTCACGCGGCAACACCAGAGATTCACGGCCACCCGGCGCTGCAACACCATTTTGAGAACATGGAGCAGCAGCGTGAAGCGGGCACGCTCGGCATGTGGGTCTTCCTCGTCACCGAGATCATGTTCTTCGGTGGGATGTTTCTCGCCTACACGCTCTATCGCACGTCGTTTCCGGCCGCGTTCGCCTCGGCCAGCAACCACCTCGATATCACGCTCGGCGCCGTCAACACGGGCGTGCTCATCTTGAGCAGTTTCACGATGGCGATGGCGGTGTATTTCACGCAGACCGGGAAATCGCGTCCACAGATACTGTGCCTGGTCTTGACGCTGATCCTTGGCCTGACGTTTTTGGGGATCAAGGCAGTTGAGTATTACGACAAGTACGAGGATAAGCTGATTCCCGGCAAGGTGATTCCGGGACGTGAATTCGATCCGGTCGTAGCTGCGGAAGGCGACACGGACCCGCACAAGCTTCACCTGCTGCCGGGAGCGACGGTGAAGCAGGTCGAGATGTTCTACTGGATCTACTTCGCGATGACCGGCATGCACGCGCTGCACATGATCATCGGCGCGGGGTTGTTAACCTATCTGATCATCTTTGCAATAAAACGGCGTTTCGGTCCCGAGTATCACAGTCCGGTCGAGGTCATCGGTCTCTACTGGCACTTTGTCGATATCGTTTGGATTTTCTTGTTTCCGTTGCTTTATTTGCTCGGACGACATCTCGAGCACCATTCGTAACCACGGATCACGATGAGCGAACACATCGTTTCAGTCAGGGTTTACATCACGATCTTCTTAGTGCTGCTGCTGGGCACGGCGCTAACGGTTTGGGCGGCGTTCGTCGATTTTCCGTTCGGACTGAACACGATCATCGCGCTAACGATCGCAGTCACGAAGGCGACGTTCGTCGTGCTCTACTTCATGCACGTGCGTTATAGTTCACGGCTTATTTGGGTGATCCTGGGTTCCGCGTTCTTTTGGATGGCGCTCCTGTTTGCGTTTACGTTCGCCGACTATATGACGCGCCACAGCTTGTCGACTGGTATGTGAGACGTGCTTACTCGCCGCGCTGCAAAGTCATTTCCCGCACTTCGATCACGCGCTTACAGGATGGGCAATTCAGGCGGATGGTGGCGTCTGACGTTTTGATCGGTGCATCGCAATACGGGCACGTGCTGTTGATTTCGTTGTGATGGAAGAGGTCGCGCATCATGAACAGCGGCAGCACTAAACCGGCGATCAGCAGCGGGATGCCGAAGATGAGTCCGATGGTGGCGCCTTGGCCGAGCGTCAGGCTGATGACGAGGCCGGCAATGAACAAAACCAACCCCAGGACGATGCTGAACGAAAAACTGTAAGCACTGTCGAAAGTGCGACCCGATTTGGCGACTTCAGGCTGATTTCGGTCCATGGCGGTGACAAACTTTACCACAGATTTACGGCCATTAACATGACTGCATTCGATAATTTTCTTGCAAAACACGATGAAGAAGCGTGGTCGGCGACGTTGACCACGCTGCTGCGCACGATTCACGAAGTCGATCAAAATGCGACGCAGATCTGGTTTGCTTTTTATCCGTTGGCGCTGTTTCAGGCGCTCCAGCAGGCTGAGAATCCGGAAAAGCTGCGCCAACAGTTGTTGATGCAGGGGACGTACGATTTGAAAGACCAGATCGACTCCTCGCACACGTTTCTTTACGGGCATCGCTACTGGCCGGAAGTGAAGAAGGCTGTCGAGAAGCATGCGCGTTCGGCGTCTTTTGAGACGGCGTTGGCTGATCAGATTCTCGCAGTGGCAGAGCAGGCGGCGCGACCGGTCAAGACTGATCGCGCGTTGACTGTTGGCATTACGGCGGTTGCGTTTATGACTGTTCAGCAGGCGAGACTCGAGGCGTTTGAAAAAGCGGCCGGGAAGATGCTGATCGATGGTCGACATGCGCGGAAGTCCCCCGAACAGGTGTTGCGCGAACGCGCGAAGGACGATAGCCAGGGGATGTTGGGGTTCCTGCGAACGGTGAACAAGAAATGGACGGTTACGTACGACGAAAATGATGACCGCGCGAAGTATCGGATAAATCACGTGCAGGATCTGGCGTGGGGCGCTGCTGCGGATCGTTCGCGCAACTGGCGTGAGATCGATCCGCGGCGGATCGAGGGGCCGATTCCGGTTGAGTGTCGTTCGGCGTCGTGTGGGACGTGTTGGGTTGGCGTGCTTGGTGGCGCGGAGAAGTTATCGGATGTGGCGGCGCGTGAAGGTAAGAAGATCAAGGAGTTTGGGTACATCGAGACTTCGGAGCCGAGGCCGTTGATTCGGTTGGCGTGTCAGGCTCAGGCGCAGGGCGCGGTGTCGATCGTGATTCCGCCGTGGAATGGTGTGTTCGGGAAGTATTTGAAAAGAATCGCCGGCGAGTGATCCGCGTTTTCGATCGTGTGGTTCGCCAGAGGTCCTGCGGAAGTCCAACCGAAACTTCGATAAATCACCGCGTGTCAACAGCGTCGCCATTACTCTTCGTATTTGCCGCGGCTTTTCTTTGGAGCACCGGCGGCCTGTTCATCAAGTGGAACTCACTCTCCGGTTTCGAGCTCGCCGGATATCGCTCATTCTTCGCGCTGATCACCGTCGCGCTTCTAACTCGGCGTGAAGGCTTCGGACTGAACCGTCTCACCACCGCGGCCGCGATTCTCTACGCAGTGCTCGTAATCCTCTTCGTCATGACTACG
>DASTOZ010000036.1:0-3928 GCA_035762365.1 Pyrinomonadaceae bacterium
TTTGTCTCCGAGTCGTGCGCCGCTCAGATTCACGACAACACCGGGCAGCGCTCGTCGTTGATCGGGTATGTCGGCGACGATCTTGCCGCGAATGCTACCGCCCTGCGGCGGACCAACGGCAACAATAAAAAAGATGATGAGTGCAGCGAGGGTTCCCGTAATTCCTTGAAACATCGGCGTAAATGTAACACGGATCAAAACTGAAGGTGGTGGTTGACTTCTGCCGGGCGGAGCGGCTATAAGCCTGACACCTTAGCCCAGAAAAGGAGTACCTCCCATGAAGAGCATTGCAGGCGCTTTGCTTGCAGCATTGCTGCTCGTGAGTCTCGCTCTCCCAGGCCTGACTCTCGCGTCCGCGGATGGACCATCAGCCAGCGGCTCGTTTCAGTTCTCGTTGGATGACGGACAAATCCGAAATCTTGAATTCAACGCCCGCGTTCAGAACAACGGCCGCACGGTCGGCGAGATGACTTTCAGCGACCAGGCGGCGGCGCCCGTTCCCGACCCCGACGACTCGACCGCGATCAATACGCCCGGTGCTGTGATGACGGCGAAGTTCGATTGTTTGCAGATCGAGGGCAACCGCGCCGTGATGAGCGGCGTGATCTCCGAGTCAAACATCGCTGCCGCGATCGGACTGCGCGTGTTGCTGGTGGTTGAAGACAACGGGGAAGGCGTGAACATTCCAACGCCCGACAAGCTCACGTGGGGCGTCTATCAATCTGCCAACGCCAACTGGACGCCCAAAGACGCGGAACGCGACGACGACAACGGCGCGAGCCTCACGTGGATCGCCAAAGATGCCGAACGTGA
Source organism: Pyrinomonadaceae bacterium (assembly GCA_035762365.1). Classification (GTDB taxonomy): domain Bacteria; phylum Acidobacteriota; class Blastocatellia; order Pyrinomonadales; family Pyrinomonadaceae; genus PSRF01. The sequence continues at coordinate 814 of DASTOZ010000036.1, forward strand.
GGACGACCCCGGCGTGCCTTCAAATCAGAGCAAAGTGATCGGCTGTCAGAGTTTTCCGCTTTCGTCGTACTCGTTTGTCGATATCAAACACGGCGGCGGCAACGTCCAGGTGCAGCCGTAGCCGGTGTACTTGGTACTTTGTATTTTGTGCTTTGTTAGTCGGTCGAATTTGAGCGACTGCTGGAAATGCGAGCAAAGTTCCAAGTACAAAGCACAAAGTACGTCGTCACTGTTTGCGTTTACCGACCGCGAACAAGCTCTCCGCGGAACGCACGTACATCACGCCGTCTGACAACGCTGGTGTGGCCATCAACAGTTCTCCCATCGTGTTCGTCGCGACGTGGGAGAACTTGTCACCGGCCGCGACCACGATGATCTCGCCGTCTTCGTTCGACAAATAAATCTTCCCGTCAGCAGCCACAGGCGACGCGCTGAACCCGCTGCCAATCACGGGCAGTCGCTGTCGATACAACTCCTCGCCGGTTTTCAGGTTGTAAGCGTCGAACGTTCCGTTGTTCGCCAACACGTAGAGGATGCCGTTGTAGATCAACGGCGTCGGCATGTACGAACCGCGACCGGTGCGGCTCCACACAATCGCGTCGCTACTCGTCTTACCATCCGGCAACGTCAGATCGCCGCGCGCGCCGGCTTTGACGACGAAGATCGGTCTTTCTGGTCCACGTCCACTAGCTACGACGAGCATGTCGTCCGCGAAGATCGGCGTCGGCGCAGTGATCTTCGAGCTGCGGCCAAGTCGCCACAACTCTTTCCCGGTGCGTGGATCGTAACCGCGAATGAAGTTCGACGCGTTGGTTACAAGCTCCTCGCCTTTTGCAGTCGTGACAACGGTCGGCGAGCCCCACGACGGAATCTCGTCGCGCTCGGTTTTCCAAACCGTCTGGCCCGTCTGCGCATTGAACGCGATGATGAACGAATCGGCCTGCGTGTCGCACTGAAGTATCACGAGGTCTTTCCAGATGATCGGCGAGCTCGCGGTGCCCCATTCGTACGTCGGAATGTCGTACGCTCCTGCGTCCATTCGTCCGAGGTCGACCTTCCACAGCAAGCGGCCGTTCATGTCGTAGGTGTAAAGGCCCTGCGATCCGAACCATGCGACGACAATGCGTCCGTCGGTGGCGGGAGTGGAATTCGCGTAGGTCGCTTTGATGTGACGTTTCTCGCGCGGCTCGCCCTGGTACGCCACTCGTTCCCAAACGATCTTTCCGGAGTGCTTGTCGAGCGCGTAGAGCATCCAGCGATGCTGCGTCTGGTCTTTCGACGCATCGCCATCGCCGTAGAGCCCGGGTTTGAACGTCGCTTTCGGATCGCTGCTGACGGCGCTGGTGACGAACACGCGATTGGCCCAAACGATCGGGCTCGAGTGCGCGAGACCGGGAATCTTCGTGTGCCAAAGGATGTTCTCGCCGGTCTTGCCGTTCCACTGGTCGGGAAGGTTTTGTCGTTCGGCAACGCCTGACGCGTGTGGTCCACGAAACGAAGGCCAACTCTCTTTCGACGGAACAGCTTTCAAGCGCGACGCGCCTTCGCCGGGCGTGAGCGTGATTTTTCGCGCCGGGATTACCACGGTTTCACTCGCCGGTCGCCACGTGCTGCGATCGAGAATCATCATTCGCGGCCTGCACTCGTCAGAGATCAAATTGAGCGACATGCCCTGACCCTGAACATTGACGCGGTATTTGCCCGGGCGATCGCAACCGTTGGGCGCCCCGGCTATCAACAACTCGAGCTCGTCTCCGGTCTTCGTCCACTTACCGTTGAGCTTGGGCCAACCCGTACCTTCGATCGTAAAGCTGCCGCCGGGATCGAATTGCGCGGCGAACGCGCCGAACTTCAGCGGGTTCGAAGGAAGATCTGAGGCAGCCGCCTTTGGTTTCTGATGTTTCTCAATGTACTTGCGGGCGAACTCGTTTAACTGCGGATTGTCGCGCAGGCCGACTTTTTTCGCGTCTGCTTCGGCGTCTTCAATCGTGAAACCATCGCGCAGCGCTCGCCTGATCATCCAGAACGCACCGACGCGAATCGCCGCCGTGCAATGAATGAACGCCGGCCGGTTGGCAGGATCGTCAGTGATTTTTAGAAACTCATCTGCTTGTTCGTCTTTCGGATCGCCGGCAGATACCGGGATATTGAAGTAGCGCAGGCCGAGCTCTTTTGCCTTCGCTTCTTCTTCCGCGGCACGATGCTCCGTGGGCTGGCGCAGATTGATGATCGCCTTCACGCCGTCTGCCTTCAGCTTTTCCAGATGCTCGAGTCGCGGTTGCCCGCCGGTGCAGAACTGTTCGTTCACGCGCAGGAAGTTTCTGATGGGACCGGGATCCTCCTGCGCTCTAATCGCGGAAACGCAGAACAAAAGGATCGATAGGCCAAGGATTATGTTTTTCATCTGTGTTTCTCCGGCGAGTACTTCGCGGGAATTCTATATACCGAGCACGACCCTCGCAATGACCGGCGAGTTCGCGAGCAGCATCGTCAGCCACGTGCTGCGACGGTGCAGATCTTCCGCCAGGTACAACATGCGTGGCGGAAAGTAGATCAGCAATGCGACGAAACTTAGAAACCCGATACGGCCAATCAACTCACCCACGCCTAATGGTGGTCCAATCCCCGTCATCGTGAGCAGGTTCCAGGCAACCTGAAACAGCAGCATGTTTACGAAGATGCAGATATCGCCGAGTTGCTCGCTCTCGGGCCGTCGCAGGAATTCATACCTCGGCGGCTTTTGCTGTGGAGAGAAGTATCGATAGATTAGGTACGTTTGGAAAATCGTCAGGAACAGTCCACCGAATATGAGCGGAAGGAAATACCATCCGTTCTCCATCAGTGCCTTGCCGAAGAGCAGGTCGCCGATCCCCGCAACGACTGCGGACATCAGCACGATGTTCAGACAGAAATAAAAGATCGGGTTGAAGAGACAGCCATATCCGCCGTCGTATTCGTCGTCGAAACTTCGGTTCGCTTGTTTCCATCGTTGGTGAAAATGCCAGCGTTTGAGAACGGCGCCCGCGGCGGGCAGGATCCACTTGCCTAGCGCCGTCAACGAGAGCGCGAGTTTCGCGAAGGGACGTTCGGCGGAAACGTAGCCGAAGAGATCGAT
>DASTOZ010000037.1:0-2111 GCA_035762365.1 Pyrinomonadaceae bacterium
CAAACATGGGCCTCGTCGAAGTGCCGCAGGGCGCGAACGGAACTGTCGATTTGTCTGAAGTCGGCGACCTGAACCCAAACGCGAAAGCCATCATCGCCGTTAACCCACACAGCGCACACATCGGCGTCACGCGCGTCGAAGGCATCACCAACACGCTGACCGCGCCAACCGGCGGCCTGATCTCCGGCCAGGCGACGCTGATCAACCTGCTCGGCACGGCGCCAAAAGAGATGGCCGTCGTGCCTCAGATAGCACTCGTGATCAACTACCCGCGTATCGGTGGCGGCGGCGGTGGCTTCGGTGGATTTCAACAACCCGCAAACCTCGCCGAAACTTTGACCGCCAACGAACGCCAACTCGAACAAATTCGGAAGATGTTGCGCGACGCCGAGGCTTACGGTCGTGCGCAGGATGCGTATGCGAAAGACAAGTCGCTGCCACGTCCGGATCGGAACGTCGTGCTCGAGCCGCTCGTGCCGTACGTTCGCGGCGAGCAGCCGGTGATCTTCCGTGCCGATCGTGAAGCCGAGATTCGCGGCGCAATTCGTTTCGCCGAGGAGATGAAGCTCAAGCCGATCATTCTGGGCGGCAACGATGCGTGGAAAGTCGCGAGTCTATTGAAAGAGAAGAACATTCCCGTAATCCTGACCGGCGTCTTTTCCCTTCCGAGCCGGGAAGACGACGCGTACGACGCGCTTTATGAAAATCCGGCGAAACTTCAGCAGGCCGGCGTGCGTTTCTGCATTTCCACTGGTGACGCTGGTCCGGAAGTCAGAAATCTGGCGCAGTACGCGGGAATGGCAGCGGCGTTCGGGCTTTCGAAAGCCGACGCGGTGAAGTCAGTCACGCTTTACCCCGCTCAGATTCTGAACGTGGCCGATCGTTTGGGCTCGATCGAGGTCGGCAAGATGGCCAATCTGGTCGTGACTGACGGCGATTTGCTCGAAATTCGCACCCGCATAAAGTATTTGTTAATAGATGGCCGTCCGGTGGTGTTAACCAGTAGACACACAGAACTGAACGACGCGTTCAAAAATCGGAAGTAATCCGAATCCAACCGTGTAAATCCGTAGCTAAGTCTTTTTTGCAGGAGGATTGTCCCTTTGAGTACTACGACCCGCTTAACCTTGCTCCTAACCCTCGCGGTCCTTGCATCAACTACCGCGTATTCCCAAACAAAACTCCTGCGGTTTCCCGATATTCGTGGCGACCGCGTCGTCTTCACTTACGCGGGCGACCTTTGGACAGCGTCCTCCGGCGGCGGCACCGCACTGCGTTTGACGTCGCATCCCGGCGTCGAAGTCTTCGGGAAATTTTCCCCTGACGGAAAGTGGATCGCTTTCACCGGCCAGTACGACGGCGACGAACAGGTTTACGTCGTTCCGACCTCCGGCGGCGAGCCGCGCCAGCTTACTTTTTATCCCGCGAAGGGACCACTCGCGCCACGCTGGGGCTGGGACAATCAGGTGTTTGGCTGGTCGAAAGACAGCAAACGCATCATCTTCCGCTCGCTCCGCGACTCGTGGTCACTTCCGATCGCGCGCTTGTTCACAGTTTCGGTCGATGGCGGTCCATCAACGCCACTGCCGATGCCGACCGCGGGTTCCGGAGATTATTCGCCTAACAACGACGAGATCGTCTACTCGCCGCAGTCGCGCGACTTCCGTTCTGAGAAACGTTACGGTGGCGGCCAGGCGAACCAGCTTTACATCTTCAACCTGAGTACCAGCGCCGCGAAGCGCATCACCGAAGGCCCACGCGCCACGCGCGACGCGATGTGGATCGGCGACAACATCTTTTACAACTCCGATCGCGACGGTCACTTCAATCTCTACACTTACAACGTGTCGAGTGGCCGGACGACGCAAGTCACCACCAGCAGATCGTGGGATGTGCGTTGGCCCAGCTCCGACAACGAGGGCCAGATTGTTTACGAGATGGATGGCGAGCTCGTCGTGATGGACGCGCGCACGAAGAAGAGCACGCCGATTTCGATCAACGTTCCTGCCGAAGGTAATTGGAGCAGACCGAGTCGCGTGTCTGCGGCGAATTTGATCGAGGCGGTTGGACTAAGCCCGAAAGGCGAGCGCGCTTTGTTTGCCGCGCGTGGC
>DASTOZ010000038.1:0-6125 GCA_035762365.1 Pyrinomonadaceae bacterium
GGGTGAGACAGTGTCAGCTGTGACCACGCCGACCGCGCCTACGACCACGACGATAACGCCTACTCCGCAGGGTGTAGTAGCGACCACAACCACGTACACGGCGCCGATGCTCGGCATTCCAAACTTCAAGAAGGGCGACGATACCAAAATCAAGGTCGACTTCAGTGGAGCATTGTCGGGTGCGCGCGCGAACGTTTTCATCACGCCGCGCAAAGACGGACCGACCAAAGTGGAGATGAGGTTCCATGATCTCAAGGAAGCTCCTGCGGGACAGAAGTTCGTCGTTTGGGCAGTTGGAGCGAACGGTGAATATATGAAACTCGGTGAGGTTGTTGCCACGGGCGGCCACAACGAAGCCGAGATCAAGACGGAAACCACAATGCCAGACTTCGGTCTGCTGATTACGATGGAATCGGCTATTGGCGCTGCACCGGCGGGACCGGGCGTCGCCCACATTCACATCGTTCCTTAGTTGGATTAGCTTATTAGCTCAGTTCAGAGCGTTGCTCTCGCGGGCTGCCTGTTTGTACGGGCGGCCCTTTTTGTTTTTCCTGTGTTGCCGATCTCACAAAAAACTACCCGGTTAAACGTAAGTTGATCTAATATGTCTCACCCGACAAGGGCTCACTTTGAGCCCCAGACTCTTTTTCAAGCTGACGAGATCCCCTGCCTTCGATTCTCCTTCGACGGCCTGAAGTCTTCGTTTTTGCCCTGGAAATGACGACAATGAAAACGAGAAAGTACCCCCTTTTTTTACCCTTTGCGCTGATCCTTCTCCTTTCGGCGGTAGCCCGCGCCGATGAAAATCTTCCCTCGCTGGTGAAACGTGTCAAGCCTGCTGTCGTAGCGATCGCGACTTACGACTCTACCGGCGAAGCACTGATGACCGGCAGTGGATTCTTTCTGAAACCCGGACAAGTCGTAACAAACCTTCACGTCGTTCGCGGCGCTGCCCGCGCTGAGATCAAGACGCTCGATGGTAAAGGCAAAGTATTTCCCGTGACCGGCACGCTCGCCGTCGATGAAGAAGGCGATCTTGCGCTGCTAAACGTCGACATGCCGCTCGAACGTGCGCGCACGAGCGAACTCGCCACCGAACTGCCGGACGAAGGCGAAACGATCTTCGTCATCGGCAATCCGCTGAAGCTGGAAGGATCGGTAAGCGACGGCATCGTGTCCGCGGTGCGCGAGGTGCCAAACAGCTATCGCATCATTCAAATCACCGCGCCAATCTCGCATGGCAACAGTGGTTCTCCGGTTTTTAATCTGCGCGGCCAGGTGTTGGGCGTCGTGACGGTGAAAGTCACGAATGGTCAGAACATCAATCTCGCGATTGCGGCGGCGCGCGTCGGCGAGTTACGCGCGGGTGCCGTGCGACCGTTGTCGGATCTGGGGACGAAACCGAAGGGCGACGTGGCTGAGTCGGCGTATCGCAATGGGCTCGAATCGCTGTGGCTGGGTAACTACGACAGCGCTGTCGGGTATTTCGAGAACGCCGTCAACAAGAACCCGAAGCGAGCGGATGCGTGGGTGAAGGTCGGCTACTGCAAGGTCAAACAGGGAAAGAACCAGGAAGCGATTCGCGCGTATCTGGAAGCGTTGCAGCTAAAGCCTGCCGACGCTGACATTCATAACAAGTTAGGCGATGCGTTTTATTACGCGGGCCGGATGCGTGAAGCGATTGACGCTTACACCGAAGCTGCGAGACTGCGTCCGAATTGCGCGGAGTTCTTCTACAACCTGGCGATCGCCTACTTCGAGAGCGGAAACCTGACGATGGCCGCAAACGAGGCGCGCACGCTCCAACGCCTCGATCAGAAACTCTATGAGCGCTACCTGCGCGAGACGATGTGATCACAAAGAGGCACGGGGATCGCAAAAGGCACAAACGAAGCCCACACAAAAAGCACAATAGGATTCTTAATCACAACAGGGTTCTTAATAAAGAATCTCTTCAATGAAAGAATTCTTCTTGTGCCTTTTGTGGGCCTTCGTTTGTGCCTTTTGTGGTTACCTACCCTGCGTGATCACTCCCCAGCCGCGCCCGTAAACACGCCGGTGTCAACGCTCCGCGGATTCCCCAGGACGACGAAGCGAATGTTTCGCATGTATTTCTGCGACACTCGCTGAATGTCTGCCGGCGTGACCGCCGTCAGCTTCTCCAGAAAATCGACCGAGTTGCGCCAGCCACCACCAATCAGCTCATACTGCGCCAACTCACCGGCCTGCGCTGCGTTCGTCTCCTGTCCGAGGTAGTACGTCGTCAAATACTGCGCAACAACGGCGTGAATATCGGATGCACTGACAGGCTCGGTTTGCAATCGCTGAATCTCACTCAACATCAACCGCACTGATTTGTTCGCATCTTTAGCCGTCACGTACAACCCGCCGACGTTCGCAGCCTGCGTCCGCAAAAACGCATCCGGCGCATACGAGAGATTTTGCTTTACGCGCACTTCCTCAAACACGCGATCGCGCAACAGCGAACTCGCAATGCGCATCGCGTAAATGTCAGGCGACGTCAACGAAGGCGCGGTGAACAGTCCCTGGACGTAGTTCGTTGGAAGCTCTCGCGGCGTAATCTCCACCGACGACTTGTCGAATACCAGTTGCGGCACCACCTCCGGTTTGTACGTCCCGCGCGGCAACTTTCCGAAACTCGATTCGACGAGCGTCTTCACTTCAGTCGCATTCAGATCGCCGACGATGACCAGCAGCAGCCGCGACGTCTGCATCAGCTTGCCGTGATATGCACGCAGATCTTCAGGCGTCAGCTTCGCGACTGTTTCAGGCGTGCCGTTGGTGCTGTTCAGGTATGGATGACCCGCATACGCGATCTTGTCCTGAAGCTTTTGCAGATAAACGTCCGGATTGTCCGTGTCGTCGCTGAGCGAAATGATCTGCCGCTCCTGCACTAGCGAAACGTCTTCTTTCGTAAACGACGGCCGCAGCACGACGTCGGTAAAGATCTGCCACGAACGATCGAAATGCATCCGCGTACACGCGAGCGAAAGCACCGAGTAGTCGTTGTTGGAGCTGCTTCCGATCACGGTTCCCATGCGCGAGAGCTCGCTGCGCATGCGATCACGTGGAAAACCGGCGCTCGCTTCCGTCGCTGCCGACAGCATCAACGTTTCAATTCCCGCATTCTGCGCGTTGATATTTGCCGAACCGCCGCGAATAAACAGTCCCGCCGCGACAGTCAAACTTCCTTCACGACGCTTCATCAGCACCTTCAGGCCGTTGACTTCAAACTCGCTGACGAGCGCGGCCTGTTTCGCAACTACGCTCTGCACCGACGACTGCGGCGGTTGCGTCGGTTGCGCAGCCGGAGCCGGCGCGGTTTGCGCGTACGACCCAACGGAGCCGCCTGCGAAGAGCACCGCAAACAAAATTAACGCGACCACGCTCTGACGCGCGCTGTTAAAAAATTGCTTCACTAATTCGTTCATGATCCTCGCTCTGTTCATTGACCCATCAACTCTTCCGGTGTGATTTTGACTCTGCTCTGCACGTCAGGCGACATCAACGCGAGACTGATGTGCGGCTTGCCCTGGATGTAAGTCGTTATGTAACGGCTGATGTCGGCGCGCGACGTGGCGCGCAGCCGCGGGAGATAACCACGGAAGTACTCGAGTCCCGTGGACGCCCACCAAAAACTGAGCGTGTGCGTGTAGTCGCTCAACTTCTCGCGCGAATAAAGATCGTCGGCCTCCAGCAGTGCCTTCGCACTTTCGAGCTGCTCGTCGGTGTAGTAGTCCTTGTCGTTGAAGTGCGCGACTTCTTCGTACATCGCTTTGATCGCTGCGCGTGCTTTGTCAGGCGTGGTCTGCGCGATTAACGCGATTGGGCCAACGTTGCGCTGCGTGTAGTAACTGAGGTCGACGGCCGTGACCAGGCCGGTGTCGACGAGGTTCCGTTGAAACCGTGAATTGGGTTGACGAAGAATGAACGAGAAGACGTCGGCGGCATAGGTTGCCGGGTTGTCTTTGCCAATCGACGGACCATGCCATCCAATGCTGATGAACACCGTCTGCACGGGTTGCGTGATCACGAGACCTTCACTCTTCGGCAGCGGCGGATGTTCGACCAGCGGAAACTCGACAAACGGATCCTTCTCGCGTTTCGGCCAGTCGCCGTAAAATTCCTGCGCCATCTTGAACACTTCCGCCGGATTTACATCGCCAGTCAAAACCAACGCCGAGTTGTTCGGCACGTAGTAGCGCTGTTGGATCAAACGCATCATGTCGGTGGTTGCGGCGCCGACTGTCTCTCTGCTGCCGAGCGGATTCTTGCGGCTCTGGTATTTGAAGAACAGACGATTGTTCATCTCCTTGTTCAGGTAGAAGAACGGGTTCGACTCGTTGCGGTCGATCTCGCCGATCACGACCTCCTTCTCACGCGCGAATTCGCGTTCGTCGAAGAGCGGATACCGCGTCGCGTCTTTCATGAACTGCATCGCAGTGCGCAGGTTGGGACTGGTGGTTGTGAAGTAATAATCGACGACTTCTTCGCGCGTCGTGCCGTTGTAGGCGATGCCCATCTGACCGATCGTGCGCAAATAATCTTCAGCGTTGGCGATCGCACGGTTCTGTTTGAAGAACATGTGCTCGTACAAGTGCGACAGCCCGTTCAATTCTGGCGGCTCGGTGTACGAACCATTCTTCACCGCCAGCTCAATCGTGACGAGTGGAATCGAGTGATCTTCCAGAATGATGACTTCCAGACCGTTCGGAAGAAGCTGACTGATCAGCTTCGCTTCGGGCAGTCGCGGTGCGGGCGCGAGCGGCGTCGCGGCCGGCTTTGTCGGCGCCGGACGCGTCGCGCGCTGCTGCTGCGTTACGACTTCGGCGAACGCGCGCGCGCGCAGTGTTGATGGAGACAGTAAGCAAAGGAGAAGAAAAAGAATTGAGAAACGTTTCACCGATAACTCCACGCCCAGCAGTTTGATATTGGCCTTTCGATTCTTCTGACCGCCAAATAGATGTCGGCCTATGAGGGTACTTTGCTGAAGGGAATTTCACAAATGCAGGTTTGTACTTGGTACTTTGTGCTTAGTACTTTGCTCAGCGAGCCAACCTGAGACGTCAAGTGCCCGTGTGCCTACAGCGAACAAAGCACAAAGAACTAAGTACAAAGCTCTATTTCTTTTTCGACACAATTGCGCGGGCCTTTTGCCGCAGGGCGGTGCGGTAGACTGCTGCTTCTGCGCCGGCGGCGTTCGGCAGCCATTGAATGCGTGGCGTTCCCTGGGCGGTGGTTTCGCCCGTCATCTGCAATGAGTAAGTGCGGCGATCGTTTGGCACAAACAAAACGAGGCGTCGCAGATTGCGGCCTTCGTCCGAATCTTTGCCGCTGAACAACAAATCCTGAAATCCATCTTCGTCCGAGTCAACGAGCTCGGCGGTCCAGCTTGCGTGAGTGAATCCTTTGCCATCCAGAGGCTGCTGGGAAGTGACGCGGAACTTTCCGTTGCGCTTTTCGAGTAGCAGAAAACTGGTTTTTCCCGAGCGCCGTCGACTGTCGACGGCGACGATCGCGGGGCCGCCGTCCGTTTCGCAAATCGCGACAGCGCCGATCGTTCCGGTGGCAAACTTCGCCGCCGTCTTGCGCGCTTGATCCAACGAAATCGATTCCACGACTGGCGGGCGCGGCTCCTCGATAGCGTCAGCAGTAAACCCGACATCGCGACTCGCGTTGATGCGGTCATTAGTGTCGCGACTGCCGTCAGTGCGGTACGAAGCAGGCGTCAGTTCCAACTGCGCGTTCGAAATCGGCAACGTTTCTTTTGGAATGCGCGGCGCTGAAGCGCTTTGTCCGGTATAACCCCAAGCCAGCAATGCACCGAACGTTGTGACCAGGACCAACGGCGCGCCGACACGAAACAGAATTCCGTTTCCGGGAGTTGACGCCGCAACCATCGACGACAGCGGTTGAATGTCCGGCAACGTGCGATCCGGTTTGACGAGACTGCGTTCCAACAAGGCCTTCGCCGAAGCCGCTGTGCGTGGACGATCTTCCGGACGTTTCGCCAGCAGCGAATGGACCGTGAGGGCCAACGATCGTGGAATGTCCTGCCGTAGTCGTGGCAACGGTGGCGCCGGCATCGTTGCTTGTTTGACCAG
>DASTOZ010000039.1:0-5497 GCA_035762365.1 Pyrinomonadaceae bacterium
ATGCGCGGGTGAAACTAACGCTGGTCGGCGGCCGCGTCGCGTTTCGTGACTGACTCCTTCCACTTCCAAACACCGTAGCCCCCGATTAGCGCCAGCGCGAACCCGAGAATCACGTGGACCACGTCGTCGACGTACGTCCAATGGAAATACTCAATCGGAGTCAGGCCGACAACACTTGCCAGCACCTGGTACAGATCGATTACACCGAAACCAAAATTGAACGAGCTCGCCAGCAGATCGCTGTTCGCCGAAATCAAGACCAGCCCGAGCGCGCCGAAGATCAGGTGAAACATGTTGTATGGCGCGGCGCCGCTCATCAGGCTGTACTGCTCCGGAATCAGGAACCCCGCGATTCCGGTCAGCACCAGTAGGGGCGCGATGATCATCAGCGTCTTCTGGTTAAGCGTCTTGTTTTCCATTGTCGTAAAACCCGGCGCGAGCGTACGACTCGTCGACGAGTTCGATTGGGTGGCAGACTTGCGCGCCGATTTGACCCAGCCTCACCCCGGCGCCGATCTGCATCTGACAACCGGCGTTGCCCGTCACCACTATATCCGCTTCCGCCGCTTCGATGGCGTTGAGTTTTTCGTTTAGCACCTGTCGCGACAGCTCGGGCTGGAGCAGGTTGTAAATACCAGCCGCGCCGCAGCATCGCTCGGCGCCATCGAGCTCGCCGACGTTTAGACCATGAATGCTGCGCAGCATCTTCGACGATGCATCGCCGGCTTTCTGTCCGTACAGCAAGTGACAGGATAAGTCGCAAGCAACGTACTCGTCTTTGTCCAGCGGGGACTCACCGGAGCGCATTTCGCGCGTTGCCAGTTGCTGGCTAACGTCGCGGACGCGTGCGCTGAACCGATGCGCGCGTTCGGCGAGGGTTGCGTCATTCGCGAACAGATGTCCGTACGTCGTCAACATCGCACCGCAGCCGCCGGCGTTCGTAACGATCGGTGCTTCCGGTTCAGCAAACGCAGCGAGGTTCTTCCGCGCGAGTTCACGCGCGCCTTCGAGATCGCCGGCGTGAGCGTGCAGCGCGCCGCAGCACACCTGACTTTCCGGCGTGACAACCTCATAGTTATTGGTCTGCAGGACGCGCTTCGTCGCGCGGTTTACGCGTTCGAAAAGCCCCTCGCCAACGCAGCCCTTGAACAACAATACGGTCTCGGAACTCGGATCGGATTCAAACCGCGTCTCTGGTCGACTCTCAAAGATCGGCCGCGAACTTTCAAGCAGCGCCATCCCGAATTCAACCCGCGGCGAGATCAGCCGCGCGATGCCCGACTTCAACAACATTCGCGACAAACCGATGTCTCGAAACAGCCGAGTCGCGACAAACAATAACTGCAACCGCAGCGGCGACAACCACACATACCGCAACGCAACCCGCAGCAGCCTGTTCGTTAAATCCTTCTTCGGCTGCGCCTCCAACAACTCCTCGCGACTCGCTTCAAGCAACTGACCGTACTCCACTCCCGCCGGACACACCTGCTCGCAGGCCCGGCAACCAAGACAGCGATCGATGTGCGTGCGAAAGGCCGTCGACGTATTCTCCAAACGCTCCTCGGCGACGGCGCGCATCAAGTAAAGACGTCCGCGTGGCCCATCATTCTCATTCCCCGTTGCGACGTAAGTCGGACACGCCTCGAGACACAACCCGCAATGAATACACGCGAGCAGCTTCTGTTCCTCAGCCGCAAGCGCGGCCGTGATGTTTGTGATGGGGGTGGTTTGAGTCGCCAAAGCTAATAGCCGACGGCGAGGCCGTCGCTGCGTCGGGGATCGGTGGCGCCAAGGCGGACGCCGGTTTTCTCCTCGATCATGATGCCCTCGGCGTCGCCGAGGGTGCGTTGTTTGCCGAGGGCGTGGCCGCGCGCCGTCAGCGCACGTTGCGTGTCGCCCGAGAGACCGTAAGGTTCGCCGACCAGCTCGTCGGGAAGCCATTGATGATGAATTCGCGGCGCGTCGATCGCCTGTTGAATGTTCATGTCGTAGTCGATGACGTTGGTGATGACGCACAGCACGGTGTTGATGATCGTTGGTCCGCCCGGACTGCCGATCGTGAACCACAGCCTGCCGTCCTTGCGCAGGACGATCGTCGGCGTCATGGCTGAGAGTGGACGTTTGCGCGGCGCAACGGCGTTGCGTTCGCCCTGGATGAGACCATACATATTTGGCGTTCCCGGTTTCGCCGCGAAATCGTCCATCTCGTTGTTCAGCAAAATGCCAACGCCTTTCACAGTTGCCGACGAACCATACGAGTCGTTCAGCGTGTAGGTGTTTGCGACTGCGTTACCTTCGGCGTCGACGACTGTGAAGTGCGTCGTGTCGTCTGACTCGTAACCGGCGGGACGGCCTGCGCGAACTTCAGCGCTCGTCGAGGCGCGATCCGTCTTGATCGTCGAGCGAAGCGTCGTCGCATACGACTTCTCGATCAAGCCTGCAACCGGAACCTTCACAAAATCGGTGTCGCCCATGTACTCCGCGCGATCGGCAAACGCGCGGCGCATAGCTTCAGCCATCAGGTGATAACGATCGGAAGAGCTAGCCTCCAATTTACTCAGGTCGAAGCCTTCGAGAATGTTGAGCATCTCGATCAGCACTGCGCCACCCGAAGACGGCGGCGGCATCGAGATGATCTCGTGACCGCGATAACTTCCACGCAACGGCATGCGTTCCTTCGCGACGTAGCCGCGCAGATCGTCGAGCGTCATCAGGCCATTGTTACCTTTCATGTCGGCGACAATCATTCGTGCTGTGTCGCCTTCGTAAAACTCGTTCGGCCCGAATCGTTGCAGGCGCGCGAACGTGGCCGCCAGTTCGGGCTGCCGAAAGACTTCGCCTTCGTTGTACAGCGCGCCGCCTTTCAAGTAGATGCGCTTCGTTTCGGGGTAGGTCGATAGGTAGTCTTTGCTACTTCGGAGTGAGCGGGCGAGTGAATAAGTGACGGGGAAACCGTTGGCGGCGAGCCGGCGCGCAGGCTCGACGAGTTGACTCCAGGTGAGCTTGCCCGAGCCGTACTTTTTCAGCGCCAACTCCATTCCGCGCACTGTTCCCGGAACACCCGCGGCGCGATATCCAACCAGCGAACCGCCTTCGCCTTGGATCAGCTTACCGTTCTTGTCGAGGTAAACGTCACGATGCGCGGCCGCGGGCGCCATCTCGCGATAGTCGATCGCGGTCGTTCGACCGTCCTTCAACCGAATCACCATGAACCCGCCGCCGCCGAGGTTTCCGGCAGCCGGATGCGTCACCGCGAGCGCAAACGCGACCGCGATCGCAGCGTCTACGGCATTGCCGCCGCGCTTCATGATCTGAACCCCGATATTCGAAGCGAGCTCGTTCGTCGACGCAACGATTCCGTGTTTCGCGCGCACCGGCTCGCGCGCGACAACCATGTTGGACAGCAGCGCGAGCGCCAGCAGGATTGGTCCGATTTTGCGAAGTGTGTTCATTGGTACACTCCAAATTTGTTCGTAGGATCTAGTTGTTGCTTCACGCGGTCCATTAAGAAACGCGCGTTGCCGCGATGCGTCACGGGATTCTTGACTTTATCATCCAACATTCTAATTCGTCCGTCTGCTGCGCCAATTTGCCATATCGCTTCAGGGACGTCGATCGTTTGGCAAATGGCGGCGACTTCGCTTGGAAGCACGCCCGCATACCAGCCGGATGAGTATTGCATGGGGGCGGCGGCGATCTGTTTCCAGAACTGCGCATCATCGTTGATGACTTCGCCGCCGCCGTCGTTACTTAACGCGAGCGTTCGTTCGACCTGATATTTAACGGCAACTTCATTGCCAGCAAACCGAACCAGCATCACCGGCAGGTTCGTAGCGATTCCGAGCATAGCGGCGAACGCCGGCGAAAGGATCTCTGCCGCCACCGGAAACAAGCCCGCCGAGATGATCGATCGTGCTTTGGCGGGAAGATCGATGGTTGGACCATCGACGATGACAGTGCGTTCGCATTCAGGTCTTGGCCTGAGCTTGAAATTCAACTCCGCGATCACGCCCAACGTGCCAAAGCTGCCGGTGAACAACTTGCTCAGATCGTAGCCCGCGACGTTCTTCACGACGCGTCCGCCCGTTTTGATCACGCTGCCATCGGCAAGCACGACCTTCATTCCGATAACAGTTCCACGCGGCCTTCCGTAGCCAAACTGTTGCGCGCCGCCGAGTCCTGTTGCGACGACGCCCCCGAGAGTCGCGCGTCCGTCGTCAGGCGGATCGAGTGGCAGCCATTGACCGTTCTCCGCCAATGTGGCGTTGAAGTCGGACAACTTCACACCCGCCTGAGCGACGGCGATCAGGTCCGCGGGTTCATGTTCGACGATCTGGTTCAGCCGTGCGGTACTCACCAATACATCCGCGTCCCTGCGCGTCCATGTCATGCTACCGACCGGCATAACACTCGAGGCAAACCGCACAACTTCTGACAACTCTTCAATCGAACCCGGCGAAACCAACACGGATTCGCCAAACGATGAAACATAACTCTCGCCGACGATCTCAGCGAACGACGATCGCATGGGTTTTTGCACCGGTTCATGATGAGACGCAACCATAGGCTGAGCGAATGTGTCGGCAACGGCGCGTCCTTCGCCACAACCTCGCAGCATCGGCACGATCTTCCCCGGGTTGCAGATGCCCAACGGATCAAACGCTGCGCGCACACTCAACATCGCGTTCATGTCCGCGTCGGAAAACACGAGCGGCAACAACTCGCGCTTGTCCAACCCGACGCCATGCTCGCCCGTGATAGTTCCACCAGCGCCGACGCAAACTTCCATCAACTCGCGCCCCGCTTCACGCACTCTCGCCACCTGGTCCGCGAACCGTGAATCGAAACAAATGAGCGGGTGCAAATTGCCGTCGCCGGCATGGAACACGTTCGCGATTCGCAGTTGATAGCGCGCGGCGATGTCGTAAGCAGCACCGAGCACTTCGGGAAGACGCGAACGCGGCACCACCGCGTCCTGGATCATCGAATCAGGCGAGATGCGTCCGATCGCGCCGAACGCGCCTTTACGCGCGGCCCAAAGCTGCTTGCGTTCCGCTTCATCACGCGCGTTGCGACAACTGCGGGCGCCGTACTCCATGCAGATTGATCTCACGCGTTCCGCTTCGAGATCCAGACCCGCTTCGATCCCGTCCAACTCTATCAACAAAGCAGCACCCGCATCGGGTGGCAGTCCGGCGGCAAAGATGCTTTGTTCGACGGCGCGAATGATCTCGCGGTCCATCATCTCGAGCGCCGCGGGCATCACCCCCGCCGCGATGATCGCCGATACCGCATGACTCGCATCGTTAACCTCACCAAACTCGGCGAGCAGCGTGCGCACCGCGGGCGGAATGCGCGACAACCTGAGTGTCGCTTCAGTCGCGATGCCGAAAGTTCCTTCAGAGCCAACAAACGTTCCGAGCAGATCGTAACCGGGCACTTCGACTCCCTCGCCGCCGAGGTCAACAATGTCGCCGCCCGCCAGTACCACTCGACA
>DASTOZ010000040.1:0-3144 GCA_035762365.1 Pyrinomonadaceae bacterium
TCCAATCGAAACCAACGCGCGCGGCTTTGGTTGAAAGCTGATGCGCTTCCATCAACGCGGGCGCCTTTGAAGAAACGCCGTCGAGCAGCGAATTCTTCGCCTCCTCCTTCTTACCCGCGGCGCGACGCTCTTCGGCCTTCATAGTTTCCCAGTTCAGCAACACTGTCGCCGCGTCGTCGGCGGTAACGTCGCCGAAGACGTGCGGGTGGCGTCGCACCATCTTGTCGTGAATCGCGGTCGTGACGTCGTCGATCGCAAACTCGCCGCGTTCCTTCGCAACTTGGGCGTAAAAAACGATCTGAAACAACAGATCGCCGAGTTCGTCGCGCAACTCCTCGGGCTTGCCCTCACGGGCTTCTTCAACGGCTTCAAACGCCTCGTACGCTTCTTCGAGCAGCATCGGCGCGAGCGTGGCGTAGGTTTGTTCGCGGTCCCAGGGACAGCCGTTTGGCGAACGCAAACGTTCCATCAAAGCTACGAGATCACTGAATGTTGCTGGCATGCGCGTAGTCTAGGTGATCTGTGTTTTTATGCGAAACGCGGATCATGTTTTAATAACTGCATGAACGAGGACCAGCCCAATTTCAAAGTAACGGATCGGCGTCTTTTCAATGCCGACGGAACTCTGCGTGACGTGCCGGAGGAGGAGAAACCCGCGCCGAAACCTGAATCGCGCCCGGAAACGAAAGCGACAGCGTCGGAACCGGTTGACACCCCGATCGAAACACAGTCGCAGTCTGAACCGGAACCGCCGCCGCCGCCTTCACTGGGGCCTGACGACCAGGAGCTCACGGCAGAAGAACTCGCGGACGCACAGGATCCGGCGAGTTTCATCAGTTTTGTGATGTCCATCGCATCGAACGCCGCATCGGCGCTGGGGATGATGGAGCATCCTGTGACGCACCAGCGCGAAGTCGATCCCGAACTCGGCAAACACTGGATCGACGTTCTCGGCATGTTGCAGAAGAAGACCGCGGGCAACCTGACGCCGCCCGAAAAAAACATGATCGAAGGTCTGCTCCACGACTTGCGAATGCAATACGTTGCCTTGACAAGCGCCGTCCAGAAACCTCGTACGTTTACGGGTTCCGACATAACTGGAGGAAGATGAGGTCTTAGTACTTTGAACTTTGTACTTGGTTATTTCGACGGTCCAAAGCTAAGTACAAAGCACAAAGAACAAAGTACAAAGCACTACCAACATGAAACTCACCTTCCTCGGCACAGGAACTTCCACCGGCGTCCCCTCAATCGGTTGTGAATGCGAAACGTGCGTGTCGGACGATCCTCGCGACAAGCGTTTGCGAGTTTCAGTGATCGTCGAACACGCGGGCCGCACTGTGCTCGTCGATACTTCCTCCGACTTCCGGCAACAGGCGCTGCGTTTCGGGCTGAAACGACTCGACGCCGTTTTAATCACACATTGCCACGCCGATCACATTTTTGGTCTCGACGACATCCGCCCGCTCAACTTTCGTTTCGGCGCGCTCAACGTTCATGCGAATGAACGTGCGTGGGTCGATATTCGGCGCATGTTCAAGTACATCTTTGAGCCGTCGCATTTCGGCGGTGGCTTACCCATGGTGATTCCGAATGTGGTCGAACCGGGCGCCGCGTTTTGCGTCGCCGAAGATTTCGAGATCACGCCGCTCGAAGTGATCCACGGTCGTTTGCCGGTGATGGCATACCGGTTCAACGACTTCGCGTATCTCACGGATCTCAGCGAGATCCCGCAAGTGACGATCGACGCGTTGCAGGGATTGGATGCGTTGGTCCTCGACTGCCTGCGGTTCCGCGAACATCCGACGCATTTGTGGGTCGACAAGGCGTTGGAATACGTCGAGCGCTTGAAGCCGCGACGCACGTTCTTTACGCACATCGCTCACGACATCAAACATGGTCGTGACTCCGCGCGCCTGCCTGCGGGAGTCGAGTTTGCTTACGACGGGCTCGTCATTGCCGATTGACGATTGCCAATTGCCAATTTTGGAAGACATGAGAGGCTCAACTAACAATTCGACATTGGACAAGCGCCAATCGGCAATCGGCAATTGGCAATCGACAATTTCCCATGCGACTCTTTCACGGAACTGACAACGCCGAAATTCAGCGGCCCACCGTGTTGACGCTCGGCGTCTTCGACGGTCTGCATCTCGGTCATCAGTTGATCATGAGAACGGTCGTGGAACGAGCGCGCGCGGTTGGCGCGGCGCCGACCGTGATCACGTTCGATCCGCATCCGCGCGCGGTGTTGCATCGGGAGTCGGCGCCGCCCCTGCTCCAAACATTCGATCAGAAGATTGAAGCGTTCGGCGTACTCGGAATCGAACAGACCATCGTGTTGCGGTTCACGCCGGAGTTTGCCTCGGTGCGCGCCCACGAGTTTCTGCGCGACGTCGTGATGGAACGGTTGCATGCGAAAGAGGTCTACCTCGGGAAAGGCTTTGCTTTCGGACACGACCGCGAGGGAAATATCGAACTGTTGCGACGGCTCGGCGGTGAGCTTGGTTTCGTGGCGGGAGAAGTGCCGGAGGTGAAACTGCGCGGGCGCCGCGTGAGCTCGAGCAAGATTCGCGAGCTGCTCACGCAGGGTAAGGTAAACCTCGCGCGCCGCATGTTGGGCCGCCCGTACGGTGTGGAAGCACGCGTCGAACACGGCTCGGAACGCGGCCATAAGCTCGGTTTTCCTACGGCCAACCTGCACCCTCACAACCGCGTCATACCCCGGAACGGTGTGTACGTGACGAGCACTTTGATTGAAGGAGATTGGCGTCGCAGCGTCACTAATGTGGGACTGCGGCCGACGTTTGGCGACGTGACGGAACCTTCAGTTGAGACCTTCGTAATGAACTGGGACGGCGACCTTTACGGCGACGTCGTGCGTGTTCGTTTCCTGCACCGTTTGCGTGACGAGCGAAAGTTCAGTTCAATCGAAGAGTTGAAGACGCAGATTGCGACGGACGTCGCGCGTGCCAACAGTTATTTTGAACGAACAGGCACGAAACACATGCTTTCAGTTGTTTAGGGCTTGGGGCTTGGGTCTTGGGTCTTGGCCGGGAGATGCAGAGATCAAGAACCTGAGGCAAAGACCAAAGACCAAAGACCAAAGACCAAAGACCAATACAAAGAATGACGACTAACCAG
>DASTOZ010000041.1:0-3878 GCA_035762365.1 Pyrinomonadaceae bacterium
GACACAAATTGGTATTTTCATTAGTGTCTTAGTGCCTTTGTGGTTAAAATAACTCTCCACCTACTTTCTTCGAGGAGACCCATCATGATTCTTCGTCGCTCTGCAGCCATAGTGCTGCTGATTGCTTTCTTAGTGTCGCCCGCCACCTTGCTTGCCCAAACGCAAACCCAGGCGCCGGCCCCTGATCCAAACGATCCGATCCAACGCATCAAGGAGGAAGGAACGAAGCGTTCCGAGGTCATGCAGACGCTCAGCTACCTCAGCGATGTGATTGGACCACGCCTGACTGCGTCGCCCGGCATGAAGCGGGCCAACGAGTGGACGCGCGATCAGTTGACCAAGTGGGGACTCCACAACGCGCACCTCGAAGCGTGGGGACCATTCGGCAGAGGCTGGACGTTGAAGAAGTTTTCGGCGCAGGTCGTTGAGCCGATCGCGATTCCATTGATCGCTTATCCAAAAGCGTGGTCTCCCGGAACTAATGGTGCGGTAACGGCGGATGTGGTTTACGTCGACGCTCGCACCGATGCCGAACTCGAAAAGTTCAAAGGCAAACTGAACGGCAAGATCGTGTTGACCGCGCCAATGCGGGATGTCGTCGCCCATTTTGAATCGCAGGGCACGCGCCTCGATGAAAAGGAACTTCTGACACTGGCCGACGCACCCGAACCGCGCCAGGGTGGCGGACGCCCCAACTTCGCGGGCAATCCGAACGCACGCGCCGCGGCAAATTTTGCTGCCAACAAGCTGCGCTTCTTTGAACAGGAAGGCGCTGCGATGCTGATCGATCCGGGCCGCGGCGACGGTGGCACCATCTTCGTTCAGTCAGCGACCGTGACGCCGCCCCCGCCCGATCCGAATGCACCTCCGGTGGGAGGAGGCGGATTCGGCGGCGGAATTCGGCCGTACGACAAGGCGGCGAAGATCATGCCGCAGGCAGTGCTTGCCATCGAGCACTACAATCGCATCGCTCGCATGTTGCAGGCTGGCGAAGCAGTGAAAATGACGATCGATCTCTCCGTTGCATACCAGGACGCCGATCTGATGGGCTACAACACCATTGCCGAGATCCCCGGCAGCGATCTGAAAGACGAAATCGTGATGCTCGGCGGTCACATGGACTCGTGGCACTCGGGCACTGGCGCGACTGACAACGCCGCTGGTTGCGCTGTGGCGATGGAAGCGGTGCGCATCATTCAGGCGCTCGGTTTGAAACCGCGTCGCACGATTCGTATCGCGCTTTGGAGCGGTGAAGAACAGGGTCTGCTTGGTTCGCGTGCTTACGTCGCGCAGCACTTCGGCAGCATGCAGAATCCCGCGACGTCCGCAGCACCAGCAACGGGCGGCGCGAACCCCGGTAACGGCAACGGGAATGGTAACGGAAATGGAAACGGCAACGGAGGCGCGCAACGTCCGGCGCAGACGCTTGTCACAAAGCCGGAGTACGAGAAATTCAGCGGGTATTTCAACCTCGACAACGGCACGGGCAAGATCCGCGGCGTTTACATGCAAGGCAACGAAGGCGTGCGTGGATTGTTCAGGCAATGGTTGGCGCCGTTCAAGGACATGGGCGCGAACACGCTCACGATCTCGAATACGGGCGGTACGGACCACCTCGCGTTTGATGCGATCGGCTTGCCGGGATTTCAGTTCATCCAGGACGAGATCGAATACGACACGCGGACGCACCACTCGAACCAGGACGTCTTCGATCGCATTCAAGCCGACGACATGAAGCAGGCGGCGATCATCATGGCGGCGTTTGTTTACAACACCGCTATGCGCGACGAGAAGCTGCCGCGCAAACCCGCTCCGGGCTCGCGGTAACACTGGTTTTGAAAACCTTTAGATGTGACTCCCGCTAGCGTGAGTCGAATGGAAAGGGAAATTCCAGAATTCCTTTTCACCTGTGAGTCCCGCTAGCGTGCGTCCCGTAACAGAATTACTTTTTTGGGCCAAGGCCGCTCGTCAAGACATAGTCTTTGACGTAGCGGCGTAGGTCTTCGACGTTGGTCCTGCGGTAGGCGACGTAGTCCTGGGCGATGCCCTGATCGGGGAGCGCAAGAAGGATGAACGGCTCGAGCAGTCCCTCCTTGTCGAGCTTCATCACGAGCTGAAGTGATTGGTCGATCGCATTCGGGTCCTTGATCTTTTTCTCGTCGAGCGTCTTGATCGCTGCACGCAGTGCAGCCGCTTCCTCTTTCAAACTGTGGCGATACTGCTTCTCTTCCGGATAGTTCTTCGCAAACTCATCTTTCCACGACGCGCGAATCATTCCGTAGACCAACCACGCCGCACCGGAACCACTCTTATCGTTTTTCCCCAGCGTACTCGGGTCGAGAGTTATCGTCGTTTCATTCTCACCCTTCGACGCTACGTTGGTCGGAATGACGATCTCCGGATGCCCGAGCGCGATCTGCACCTTCTCGCCCCAGCTTAAGAAACCGGCGCGCGCCAGGCG
Organism: Pyrinomonadaceae bacterium; assembly: GCA_035762365.1. Lineage (GTDB taxonomy): Bacteria > Acidobacteriota > Blastocatellia > Pyrinomonadales > Pyrinomonadaceae > PSRF01. The sequence goes on from DASTOZ010000041.1 coordinate 2,462, forward strand.
GCTGTAGGGTTCGGCGAGGTAAGATTCGATAAACTTGTCGCCCGCTTCGGTCACGCGTCCCTGCTTGATTAGCGAGTCGCCCCAGTAGCGATAGGCAGTCTCACGATCGGGATCGATCGCAACGGCACGCGCAAACCATTCGCTCGCTTTCTTTTGATCGGCGGTCTTGTAGTAGACGTCACCGGTGAAGAGCGCGGCCTCATACAACTTCGGATCGAACAGCAACGCCTTTTGATACATCTCGAGCGCTTTCGGCATGTCGTTCTTTGCGAACGCTGCCTCGCCCTCACGCATCGCTTCGTCAGCCTCTTTCTTCAGCGAGAAGCCTGGGTCTTCACCGCCGTCGGGTGGTATCGACTCGATCGTCGACCTCAGCAGCGCGTTGTCAGCCCCGAGTTTTTGGGCCCTGACTAACAGTTCGCGACCGCGTTTGCGCGCCGCTTTCTGTGCCGCCGGATCCTTCAGGTAGGACGTTTGCCCCATCACCAGCATGCCGAGCGCTTCGATCACCTGGGCGTCTTCGGGGTAACGAACGGCGAGCTTCTCGAAGAGCGGTAACGATTCGATCCATTGCGCGTCGTTATAAAGCGCAAAGGCACGCTTGCGTTCCGGATCATCCTGGTTGGCGATGACCGCGGGTGAGATTGCAAGGAGAACGAAGATCAGGAGGAAGGCGGCAGTTATTCGTTTGGGCATGCCGCGAGTCTAGGTAGGTGAGGCACTCAAGTCAACGATAAATCCGTGTCATCCGCGTCTTTCGAACACGGATGACACTGGCCCTGGCCCTACTGATCTCGCGCGGGTTGATATCTCGATTGCGTCTGCGGCGACTGCGGAGGATGCGAGCCCGCTTGCGATCCTGATTGCGGAGCGTTCGGCAGATGACCACCGATGAAGTTACGCAACGACGTGATCAGCGCCGGCAGCACGACCGACTTCGCCGTGTTCGAAAGTTCCTGTACGAACGCGTCGCCGATGTTTCCCGCTTCGTCGCGCACTCGCTCGAAAGCGTGAGTGTTTGCCACTCGCTGGAAGAAACCCGGTCCGTGATGTGTCGACCCGTTTCCGGATCGCGACGCCATGCTCGCTGGCGACATCTCCGCGTGCGCGCCCAGGATCGGTTGCGCCGCGTAGCTTCTCGCCTCTTCGCCGTAGCGTTCGATCGCGGAATCGTACCGGCGATCGTCGTCGCCCTTAAACGCGCCGGCGACGCCGTAACCCACAACAAAACCAACACCAAGAGCACCGGCGCTCCAAGCTACGGGGCGTTTCTTGAATTGCTCGCGCCAGTCGAGACTGTTCTTCACTGCTTGTACCTGATTTGCCACTGTCTCTTTGATCTCCGTAACGGTTTGTGAAATCGAGTCGCGCGTGTGATCGAGGCGTCGCTGAAGTTCTTCTTTGGAAGGCTCCTCAG
>DASTOZ010000042.1:0-5128 GCA_035762365.1 Pyrinomonadaceae bacterium
TTTCCCAACGAACTCGGCCAGCGCATCGCCGCGGAAATCTGTCAGCCGTGCTGGAGCGACTGGCTGCAAAAGCAGACACAGATCATCAACCACTACGGCCTCGATCTCACCAATCCCGACGCGCAGACTTTTCTGTTCGACAACATCAAAGGATTTCTCTTCGGCGAGGTGCCGCAAACGGCTGAAATCGACACGTCCAAGGAAGGCTCAGTGAAATGGTAACTGGTGTTTTGTTCGTAAAATGAATGTGAGATCCGCCAGAGGCCCCTGCCGGAACCCAAGCGAGAGGTCGATAGGACTTTTCTTTAAGCCCGTGTGAGATACGCGAGCGGACCTACCGCAGTGCCAGTCGGAACGTTGGGTTTCGAGTTCTGATCCTCACCGTACAAAACTCTGTGGCTCGTCCCTTGCTAATCCAAACTTAGACCACCGGTAAATGTATGTTTTCCGAACTAGGTCTTCGTCCGTGTCTTTTGCAAGGAGGTTTTTCGAGGAATGAGCAACAGAATCAATGGACTAATAATCGCCGCCATCGTAGCGATTGCCTTGTCGGCGTGCGAAGGTCCTGCGAATCGCAACAGTAACGCTAATAACGCGAATCTAAACGCCAACACCGCCGCGTCTCCGACACCGACGGCCGTCGCTAACGCCAACACGAATACCAGAACGGCGCCGACACGCGAGGAATATGAGCGCGATAAAGAACGGAACGACCGCGAGGCCCGAGAACAAGCGCGCGGATCGGGTCGCACCGTCGGCAGCGGCTTGAATGACGCCTGGTTATGGACGAAAACGCGCTTTGATCTCGCCGCAGCGGACGATCTGCGCGATTCGACCGTCAACGTCGACGTCGACAACGCTGTAGTTACGCTGACGGGTACCGTCGCGAGTGCGGCGCAAAAAACGAAGGCCGAGCAGGTAGTGAAAACGGTCGAAGGCGTTAAGTCAGTGAAGAACCAGCTAAAGGTTGTATCTGACAACGCGAACGCAAACCGCAACGCTAACGCGAACACGCGGAAAGCGAATGCCAATAAGTAAGTAGGACTTGGGACTTGGGTCTTTGTGCTTTGTACCTGGTTCTTGGTACTTAGTCGTTTGTTTCAGAAGACCCAAGTCCCAAACCGAAAGGCCGCTAACAAAGTACAAAGCACAAAGCACAAAGCACAAAGCACAAGGATCAACTACCGACCACTTCCCTCCGTCCGCGTTTTCAGTTAAGCTCTCGTCACTTTCCTAAACGAAGTTGCTGGTTGCTTCTTAATCAGCGTTCGCAAATCAAACTAATGGGGATTTGGTCGCCTATGCCAAAAGTCCGCCCGCGCCTTTCTGTCGCGCTTTGTACACTTGCGCTTATCGGCCTCTGCTCGGCCATTGACGTGCTTGCCCAGCGCAGTGGCATCGACACTTACGCCATAACAAACGCCCGCATCGTCAGCGTATCCGGACCGATTGTCGAACGCGGCACGGTCGTGATTCGCAACGGCTTGATCGCTGCCGCCGGGGCCAACATCAGCACGCCGCCTGACGCTCGCGTCATCGACGGCGCCGGACTGACTGTCTATCCCGGACTGATCGACTCGTACACCAATCTCGCGCTGCCTGAACCGTCACCGGGACCGTCGCCGGGTGGCGGAGGGCCGGGCGCATTCCTGTTAATTCAGCCGCAAACTCGTCCGGTCAGTGGTCCAAACTCGACTCAGCCCGTCGGTCTGCAACCGGAGGTGATGGTTGAAGACACGATCCGTGCGACAGGGAACGAGATCGAGTCGTCGCGAAATGTGGGGTTAACTGCCGCACTCACGGCGCCGCGCAGCGGCATCTGGATGGGCCAGTCGGCGCTGATCAATCTCTCCGGCGAGACGCCGCAGCAGATGATTGTGCGCTCGCCCGTCGCGATGCATGTCGGTTTCACACCATTGCGTGGCACTTATCCGGGATCGTTGATGGGCGTGTTTGCGCAGCTCCGGCAGATGATGCTCGACGCGCAGCGTTATGGCGATTCGATGCAGATCTACGAACGCAACCCGCGCGGCATTCGACGTCCCGAAACGGATCGCTCGCTCGCGGCGCTCGTGCCGGTTATCGAAGGACGCATGCCGGTCGTGATGCTGGCGAACAGCGAACGCGAGATCAGTCGCGCGCTCGATCTGGCGTCGGAGTTCAAACTGAAGTTGATCATCGCGGGCGGACGCGAATCGGATCGCGTTGCGGACCGTTTGGCGAAACAGAACGTGCCGGTGCTGCTGTCGCTCAACCTGCCGCGCCGCACGACAACGGCAATGCCCGAAGCCGATCCGGAACCAATGCGTACTTTGCGCGAGCGAGTCGCGGCGCAGCAGACGGCGGGCAAGCTCGTTAAGGCCGGGGTTCGGTTTGCGTTTCAGTCAGGTTCGCTGGCGAACATGTCAGACCTGATGGTGAACGCGAACCGCATGATCGAGAACGGGCTTTCGGCGGCTGACGCGGTGCGGGCGTTCACCATCTGGCCCGCGGAGATCCTTGGCGTGTCGAATCAGCTCGGCTCGATCGAAGCCGGGAAGATCGCGAACCTGACCGTGACGCGCGGCGATTTGTTTGATCGAAACAGCCGCGTGGCGCACGTGTTCATCGACGGCCGCCCGATCGATTTGCGTCCCGCGGCGGCAACGCAGGATCGCGGTGCGACCCGGGCCGGTGTCAGTGGTTCATGGACCATGAATATCAATCTCGGCCAGGGCGATAGAGGAGCCACGTTGACGTTGCAACAGGAAGGCGACCGCGTAACGGGTTCGATCGCCGGGGTGCTTGGGAGCGGCGAGATATCGAATGCCTCGATATCACCGGCCAACGAAGTTCGCTTTACTGTTTCCCTCAACCTCGAAGGACAAACAAAGGAAGCAACCTTTACGGGCACGCTTTCCGAAAACGAAATTCGCGGCACTGTCACCGTTGTCGGCGCGGCGCCTGGATCCTTTACGGCCACTCGTTCTCGTCCAAACTAAGGAACACAGATCATGAAAAAATTTTTTCTTGTTCTATTCGTGGTTCTAATGGCCGGATCTGCGGCCTACGCACAGTCAACGGAAACGCTGATCAGGAACGCGACGGTCCTGACTGTCACGCGCGGCACGCTCACAAACACGGACGTGCTGATTCGCAACGGCAAGATTGCCGCGGTCGGAAAGAACCTGAACGCGTCGCCCAACGCGCTCGTCATCGACGCGACTGGCAAATTCGTCATGCCGGGCATCATCGACTGCCACTCGCACTCGATGCTCGACACGATCAACGAGGGTACGCTCGCAGTCACGTCGATGGTGCGGACGCAAGACGTGATGAACCCCACCGACGTCGATCTTTATCGTGAATTGGCGGGTGGCGTCACGACGTTGAATCTGCTGCACGGTTCGGCCAATCCGATTGGCGGCTTGAATACGGTGGTGAAGATCAAGTACGGCCGTCCCGCAAGCGAGTTCTTGTTTCCGGGTGCGATGCCGGGGATCAAGTTCGCGCTCGGTGAGAACGTGAAGCGATCGAGCACTCCGAACCAGCCCGGCGTGCAGCGCCGTTATCCAAACACGCGCATGGGAGTTGAAGAAACCATCCGCGACGCGTTCGTGCGCGCGCGTGATTACAAGCGGACGTGGGACGAGTATCGCGCGGCGTCGGCAAAGGACAAGAACCTGATCCCGCCCCGTCGCGATCTGCAACTCGAGCCGCTCGTCGAGATTCTCGAAGGCCGTCGCTACGTGCACGCCCACTGCTACATCGCGAGCGAGATCCTGATGCTGATCAATCTCGCGGATGAGTTTGGTTTCAAGATCAAAACCTTCCAGCACGTGCTCGAAGGCTACAAAGTCGCGAAAGAGATTGCCGCGCACGGCGCCGGTGCTTCGATCTTTGCCGACTCGTGGGGCTACAAGATCGAGGCTTACGACGCGATTCCCTACAACGCCGCGATCATGACTCGCGCCGGAGTCGTCGTCTCGATGAACTCCGACTCCGACGAGCGCGCGCGCCGGTTGAACATCGAAGCTGCGAAGGCGATGCACTGGGGCGACTTGACTGAAGAGCAGGCGCTGAAGCTCATCACGCTCAATCCCGCGATTCAACTCGGCATTCAGGAACGCGTCGGCTCGATCGAAGTCGGCAAAGACGCCGACGTCGCGATCTGGAATGGTCATCCATTCAGCGTTTACTCAAGAGTCGATACGACGTTCATCGACGGCACTATCTTCTTCGATCGTGCACAGGATCTCGCACGTCGCCCCGAACTCGCGAAAGAACGCCTGACGTTGGAACAGGCCGATCCGAACAAACCGCCGGCACGCGGAGCTCAGTCGCCAAACACACCGCGACGCCGGCCGTCCGGTCACGCAGACGATCAGATCGATGAGCAGGAGGACCGTCCATGAAAACTCTGATCACTATTCTTTTGATCTGTGCTCCTGCCTTTGCTCAACAGATCGGCAATCCCACGACGCAGCAAGGCGTGATTCCCGCGCGCGGCACTTTCGCGATTCGCAACGCGCGGATCGTCACAGTCAGCGGCGCTGACATCGAAAACGGCACCGTGGTGATTCGCGACGGGAAGATCGAAGCGGTCGGCACGAACGTCAATGTTCCTGCCGGAGCGCAATCGATCGACGGTCGTGGTCTTTCGGTCTATCCGGGAATGATCGACGCCGGAACGAACATGGGTCTCGTCGAAGTTCCGCAAGGCGCGAATGGCACGGTCGATACCGCCGAAGTCGGCGACTTGAACCCGAACGCAAAAGCGATCACCGCCGTCAATCCGCACAGCGCACACATCGGCGTCACGCGAGTTGAAGGCATCACGAACACGTTGACCGCTCCGACGGGTGGACTGATTTCGGGGCAAGCGGCGCTGATTAACCTGCTCGGCACCGCGCCGAAGGAGATGGCGGTCGTGCCGCAATTCGCGCTCGTCATCAACTATCCACGCATCGGCTTTGGCGGTGGCGGGTTTGGCGGTTTCCAGGGACCGCCGCCGAATCTTGCTGAGACGCTGACAGCGAACGAACGGCAACTCGAACAGATCCGCAAGATGTTGAGAGATGCGGAGGCTTACGGCCGCGCACAGCAAGCCTACGAGAAAGACAAGACGCTGCCGCGACAGGATCACAAC
>DASTOZ010000043.1:0-2883 GCA_035762365.1 Pyrinomonadaceae bacterium
GCGCGGCCCACAAACGCAAGCACCACCCACTCGGCGATCAAACACGACACGAGTACGGAGACGATCTCCCACACTGCCAACGTTCGCGCGCTGATTGGCTTATCGATTTGTTCGCCAACTGTCATCTGTGTTCACCACAAACTCAATCGGGTCGCCGAGCAACTGAAGCGTGTAACGCTCACGGCCGCCGCTCGCATGGACCGCATAGACGCGCGCTTCGTGCCTCCCCGGCGTAAGCGAGGTCAACACGAACTCGTAACCGTGCCACGCATCGCGGGCCCAACCGGCTTCAACAACATCCGGGCGGCTGAGATTTGCGACCTGTGCGCCTTTGAGTTTTCCGTCGATGAAAAGCTGCACTTCAACCGGCTGCGCTGGCGTCGCATTGTTCACGGCCCAACCGGCGATCGATCGTCTCTCGACAACCGCTTCACCCCAACCGTGAAACGTCGGGGGAAACGCATTCAGATACGCGACGACGGCGATCGTGCCTACGAGTATCGTCTCTGCGATTGATTTGCCGATGAGCAGGTTGACGAGTTGCGGTTTGTTCATGCTGAAGCTTCGGGGGCGTTCGGCAACGTGCGTGGCGGAAACACCTCCGGCCATCGTGTTCTGAACTCGTTCCGAACGATCTCTTCCACCTCATCTGCCGTAGCGGAGTCGAGACACTTCGACGCCACTTCGCGCGCTTCGTTGCTGTCGATCTGCGCAAGAGTCGAGCGGACCCGCGGGATCATCGCGGGCGTCATGCTGAGATCGACGGCGCCGAGTCCGACCAGCAAAACGGCGTACGCAGGCGTCGAAGCCATTTCGCCACAGACAATTACGGGAATCCGCGCCGACGCTGCGGCTTCGAGTGTGCGTTTGATTCCGTAGAGCACAGCCGGGTGCAGCGTGCGAAACCAATCGGAGACCTTGTCGTTGCCGCGATCGACGGCGAGCGTGTATTGCACGAGGTCGTTTGTGCCCAACTCAAAAAAATCGACTTCACTCGCGATCTTCTCCGCGGTCAACACAGCAGAAGGCACTTCGATCATCGCGCCGATCGGGACGTTGACGGACGGCGTTCCGGCGTTGGCAAGGCTCTGGAGTTCTTCGGCAATTACTTTTTGGGCCAATCGCACGTCGGCCACGTCGGCGATCATCGGAATCACCAGACTCAACGTTCCACTCGCCGCCGCTCGCAGTATCGCGCGCACCTGGGTCCGCATCACTTGCTGGTTGCGCAAGTTGAAACGCACCGCGCGCAACCCCAACGCCGGATTGCGCTCTCGTTCCTTCACTTCGCTGCCAACTTCACCGCCGACGTCGAACAAGCGCACGACGGCGCCGTCGCTACCCGCTGCTTCCGCGAGTGCTTTGTACGCCTGGTACTGCTGCTCCTCCGAATGCATCAACCCTGGACGCGACAACAAAAACTCGGAACGAAACAGTCCGACGCCGCTTGCGCCAAACTCGCGCACAGCTTGAAACTCCGTCGGCAACTCCACGTTCGCTCGCAGTGCAACGCTGACGCCGTCACGAGTCGTCACTGGTCCTGACTCGATTACGCTTGTTTCTGTCGCCGCAGCTTCAGGCGCAGCGGTGGTGAATTGGTACTCGTCGATCGTCGCCCGCGCGGGATGCAGAATCACTTCACCACGCCGCGCGTCGACGATGATCTGATCGCCCGTTCGTGTGCGACGGTAAAAATCTCGCAGGCCCACGACTGCCGTTAGACCAAGACCCCGCGCGATGATCGCCATGTGCGAGGTCCAACCGCCGGTGTCTGTCGCAATCGCGCGCACGTGGTTCAGATCGAGCTCCGCGATCGTCGACGGCAGCAGGTCGCGCGCCACGATCACCGCGTCTTCGGAAAGGTTGGGATACTTTGGACCTTCGCCCGTCAGGTTCGCCAGCAGACGCTGAATCACGTCTTCGATGTCGGAACCTCTTTCGCGCAAGTACTCGTCGTTGATCTGCGTGTAGATCGACAATAATCGATCGCCGACGACTTTCGCGGCCCACTCCGCGTTCGAACGTTCTTTCACAATGTAGTCTTCGACGTCGCGCGTCAGTTTTGCGTCTTCCAGAAAAAGAAGATGCGCGTCGAAGATGTAAGCGTGTCCACGGCCCAACTCCTTTTCCGCTCGGTCCTTGATCGCTTCGAGTTGTCGACGCGAAAGACGAACAGCCGCTCGGAAACGACGTCGCTCGCGCTCGACATCTGCTTCGCCGATCTGCGCGCGATAGACTTCGCGGGTGCCCTCCTGCAAACGCAAAACACGGCCGATTACGATCCCGTCCGACACGCCGAGTCCCTGGCAACGGAGTTGCTGCACAGCGGCAGACGACTCCGGATCGTCTCTTTCAGTTTCGTCGAAATCGCGCGAAAAAAGACCGACGACCGCGTCTAATGCTTCTTCTTCGTCGACGCCATTCGCAATCACGCGCAACTCGGTGCCACGGCTCGCGGCAAGCGACAGGATACTTAGAATCGATTTCGCGTCGGCTTCGAGAGTTCCGTCGACACGATGGAGCGTGAGGCTGCTTTGAAAACGTTCCGCGACGCGCACGAGGTTGGCGGCAGCGCGAGCGTGTAGACCAAGACGGCCTGTTACCTGGAGTCTGCGTTCAGCCACTCTCAATCGGCTCCGGCTTTCGTTGGGGGAGCGAGTAAGCCACCGGCGAAGTAAATTCCCTGCCGGCCCTGTTCGCAGATTTTGCGCGCGACCTCCGCGAGCGGTTCTTCAGTCGAGAACGAAGCGAGCTTGATCACCATTGGCAGGTTTACCCCGGTCACGACTTCCACGGAACCATCCTCGAGAAACATCGACGCGATGTTGGTCGGCGTGCCGCCGAACATGTCGGTCAGCAGAAGCACGCCGGCGCCTTGCGAGA
>DASTOZ010000044.1:0-11566 GCA_035762365.1 Pyrinomonadaceae bacterium
TCGGTACGGTGCGCGGATGTTGATTCGGAAACCTGGTTTCGCGATCGTCGCCGTGCTCACGCTTGCGCTCGGCATTGCGGCGACGACCGCGACGTTCACCGTTGTCGATGCCGTGTTGCTGCGCAAGCTGCCGGTGATGGATCCGGATCGCGTCGTCGTGGTCCACAACCAGTTGCCGAAGATCAACCTGCCGCGCACGGCGGTCTCGGCGTCGCACTATCTCGAGTACAGCCAACAGACTGATGCGTTCGAATCGACGGCGGCTTTCATCACGCGAAACTTCAATCTTTCCGGTGTTGGTGTTCCGGAGCGTTTGCAGGCGGGCCGCGTGACGGCGACGTTCTTTCCTACGCTCGGAATAAACCCGGCCGCCGGACGCTTCTTTACTGATGAAGAAGATCGCGTCGGCAACGAACGCGTCGTAGTGCTCAGCACTGCGCTGTGGAAACGACTCTTCAGCTCTAACACCAGCGCGCTCGATAGCTCGATTCAGCTCAACTCCGATCACTACCAGGTCATCGGTGTGGCGCCCGCCGGGATCGAAGAGATGTATCCGAGCGTCGATCTTTGGGTGCCGATGGCGTTCACGCCGCGAGAGCTTTCCGAAGAGCGACGCGCCAGCTTGGGTTACACGATGGTCGCGCGGTTGCGCCAGGGAACGACGCTACAGCACGCGCAGGACATCATGACCAACCGCGCGCGCAACACCGGCGCGAAGGACCCCGACATCTTCAACATCGAGGTTCGTTCGCTAACGGATGAGTACGTGGGCGATGTACGACGTCCGCTCTTCGTGCTGCTGTGCGCGGTGGTCGCGGTGCTGTTGATCTCGTGCGCGAACGTCGCGAACCTGCTGCTCGCGCGTGCAACAGTTCGCGGTCACGAGATCGCCGTGCGCGTTGCTCTCGGTGCGGGTCGAGCTCGAATTGTTCGCCAACTGCTCACCGAAAGCCTGCTCATCGCGCTTGTCGGCGGCATCTTCGGAATCCTCTTTGCCGTTTGGGGCACGAAGGCTTTACTCGCACTCGCGCCTTCGGATCTGCCGCGACTCACGGCGGTCCAGGTCGATCTCAGAATTCTATTGATCAGTATCGGAGCGTCGCTGGTTTGCGGCGTGATCTTCGGGCTCGTTCCCGCGTTGACGGCATCGAAAACAGATCTTGTCAGCTCGCTCAAAGAATCGGAGCGTACTGACTCCGGCACGCGCCAGTGGTTGCGCCGGACGTTCGTCGTCGCGGAAGTTGCGCTGGCGTTGGTGTTGTTGATCTCCGCCGGTCTGCTGGTGCGAAGCTTCGGCAAGCTGCTCGACGTGCGGCCGGGATTCGATCCGCACAACGTGATCACGTTGCGCACGTCGCTTCCCGGCGCGCAATACGACAAAGAGGCTAAGATTGCGGCGTTTTACGATCAAGTGATCGAGCGCGTGTCGGCGTTGCCGGGAGTGCTGCACGCGGGCGCTGCTTACCAGACTCCGTTCACGCCCGGCGCCGACAATTCGATCTTCCACATTCGCGGTCGACAAGCTGCGCGCGGCGATCCGCCGCCGCACGCTGACTACGCATTCGTTTCCGCTGATTATTTCGCCACCATCGGTCAGCGCATTGTTAAAGGCCGCGGTTTTCAACCGTCTGACATGCGCGCCGGTAATTATTTCGCGCCGAACTCAGTCGCGGTCGTCGACGAAGAGTTGGCGCGACGTTTCTGGCCGAACGGCGATGCGCTTGGCGGCGGCATCAGTTGGAGCGCTGAAGGTCCATGGGCCGAAGTCGTCGGGATCGTGGCGACAGCGCAGATAAAAGATCTCACCGAGCCGTCGAAAGGCACGTTCTACCTGCCGGCTTACGTTCCGATCTCGACGCTCGTAGTCCGCACCTCGGGAGATCCGCGGCCGTTGGCGGGCGCCATACGCGATCAGGTCCTCGCAGTCGATCCCAGTCAACCGGTTTTCGATGTGAAGACGATGGAGGAACGCATCGCGGTCACGCTCGAGACGCGACGTTTCGCAGTGGTCCTGCTCGGAATCTTCGGCGGACTCGCGCTGCTGCTCGCGGCGATTGGTTTGTACGGCGTGCTCGCGTTTGCGGTGTCACAACGCACGCGCGAGATCGGAATTCACATGGCGCTCGGCGCTCGCACGCGCGATGTTTTGCTGATGGTGATCAGGCAGGGAATGTCGCTCGTCGTGATCGGAGTTGTTTTAGGAGTGGCAGGCGCGTACGCGGTGACGCGAACGATTCGCAGCCTGTTGTTTGAAGTGGGAACAACGGACCCGCTGACATTCGCGCTGGTTTCGTTGCTGCTCGCGTTCGTCGGATTCGTGGCGTGCTATTTACCGGCGCGTCGCGCGACAAAAGTAGATCCATTGGTTGCATTAAGGTATGAGTGATGGAGAATTTATTTAAAGACTTACGTTACGGATTTCGCGGGCTGTTGAAGCGAAAGGCGTTTGCCGCCATCGCCGTGATTACACTCGCACTGGGCATTGGCGCGAACACCGCGATCTTCACGCTCGTCAACGCCGTCATGTTGAAGACGCTTCCCGTCCAGAACCCTCACGAGCTGGTCCTATTCAGCGACATGACCGGTGAAGGTACCTCGCTTGAAGACAGTCCCCGCGTTGGCAAGTGGACGCGTTTCTCATACGAGTCTTACAAATACCTTCGCGATCACAATGATTCGTTCCATGACATCGCGGCGTTGCGCAGCGGCCCGAGCAGTCTGAGCGTCCGACAAACTGAGTCGCAGGCGAATGCGGCCGCGCGTTCGTCTGGACATCTCGTTTCGGGTAACTACTTTTCACTGCTCGGTGTGCGGGCGATGATCGGACGCGTGCTCACGCCGGAAGACGACAAAGCCGGCGCTGAACCAGCCACGGTGATCAGTCATCGTTACTGGAAGCAGGAGTTGAATAGCGACGCGTCCGTGGTCGGCAAACGCTTCATCATCAACGGCACAAACTTCACCATCGTCGGCGTCACGCCGCCGGAGTTCTTCGGCGAACGCATCAGACGTCCGCCCGACTTCTGGTTGCCGCTCTCGTTCCATCCGCAGATCGAATTGCGCAAGTCGTTTCTCGAAGACCCTCAGGCCTACTTTCTGATGCCACTGGGCCGGCTCAAGCCCGGCGTGACGATCGAGCAGGCACAGGCGAGTGTCAATCTGAACTTGCGCCAGTTTCTGACTCAGCAAGCCGGCAGTCAGCTTACCGAAGAGCGACAGCGCGGAATTCAAAACACTTACGTCGAGCTAGTCGACGGCAGCGGCGGGATTTCCGGACTACGAGTGCTTTACTCGAAACCGTTGCACATGCTGATGGCCATCGTCGGCATGGTGCTGTTGATTGCGTGTGCAAACGTCGGAAGTCTGTTGTTGTCGCGCGCCGCTTCGCGAAAAGCCGAGATCTCGTTACGCATGGCCCTGGGCGCAACGCGTTGGCGCATCATTCGTCAACTGCTCACCGAGAGCATGTTGCTCGCCCTGATCGGCGGCGTGTGCGGCGTGCTGTTGGCCCAATGGGGCGTGACCGTGCTCGTCAATATGGTTGCGCGCGAGGCGCCACTCGACACCCGGCCTGACGTTGAAGTGCTCGCGTTCACCGCGGGCGTTGCGATCGTCGCCGGACTTTTGTTTGGTCTTGTGCCGGCGATTCAGGCGAGCAAGACCGATCTCGCGTCGGCGATGAAAGAAAAGACTCGAACGGCGAACCGGTTCTGGCGCGTCAGTCTCTCAGCGGCGCTCGTCGTGATGCAGGTGGGATTGTCGATGGTCCTGTTGACTGGCGCGGGATTGTTTGCGCGCAGTCTCGCGAAGTTGCGGAGCGAGGACGTCGGGTTCGATCGCACGAACATGCTCCTCGTCAGCATCGATCCACGTCTCGCGGGATACAAACCGGCCGAACTCCCCGGGCTTTACCAACAGGTAATCGAGCGCGTGAGCACAGTTGCGAACGTGCAAGGAGTAACGGTCGCGACCTATTCGCCGTTCAGCGGCCATCAACGAACCAGCAGTGTCCAGGTCCCTGGTTTTACTCCCGAACCAGGGCAGGATCCGTTAGTCGAAGATATGTTGACTGGTCCAAAGTACGCGCAGACGCTCGGTATTCCTCTGATCCAGGGGCGCGATATCGAGGCACGCGATACGGCGTCCGGCCCACTTGTCGCTCTCGTCAACGAGAAGTTCGTCGAGCGTTATCTGCGAGGGCAAAATCCGATCGGTCGCACCTTCACCTTCGATGATGACACCGACAAAAACTCGTTTATCGAGATTGTCGGCGTAATTGGCGACGTCAAGACGCAGGACAATCGCGAGCCCGTCGTTCCGGCAGTCTATCGACCGATTTTTCAAGTCCAGGATCAGTCGGCCTACACCGTCAACATTCAGGTCCGCACGAATGGCGACGCCCTCGCTGTCGGCGGGCCCGTGCTCCAGATGCTCAATCAGATCGACGACAAGCTCCCGACGTACGACGTCACGACCTTGCAGCAACAGATGGCGCAACGTTTGAAACAGGATCGACTGCTTGCGCGGTTGGTGAGTTTCTTTGGCGCGCTGGCGCTGCTTCTCGCGTGCATCGGTTTGTACGGTGTGATGGCCCATGCCGTAGCACGCCGCACCAACGAGATAGGGATCCGCATGGCGCTCGGCGCGAAGGGCGGCAGCATCGCGTGGATGGTATTGCGCGAAACGCTGGTGCTGGTTGCCGCCGGCTTGGCGCTCGGCATACCCGCGGCGCTGTTGTTGGCTCGTTTGATTGAAACGCAACTATTCGGAATGAGCCCGACGGATCCGTTGACGTTGATCGCTGCTGCGATCGTGTTGACCGTCGTCGCACTGCTCGCGGGTTACATTCCCGCGCGCCGCGCGTCGCGTGTCGATCCGTTAACGGCCCTTCGTTACGAGTGAAGAGGAGGCAACTATGGAGACGACGTTTCGAGACATACGATATGGATTTCGGAACTTGCTGAAGCGGCCGGGATTCACCGCCATCGCGCTGATCGCGCTGGCCCTGGGCATCGGCGCGAACACTGCGATCTTCAGTCTTGTCAATGCCGTCGTTCTCCGGCCGCTTCCTTATCCGGATCCCGATAGACTCGTTTGGGCGTGGGGCAACATTCGCAACGGCGGCAATCGCGCCAGTGTTTCTCCGCTCGACTATCTCGACTATCGCAACCAGAACACGACCTTCGAACATCTCGCCGCTACGATGCAGATGCCCCTCAACCTCACTGGGAGCGGTGATCCTGAACGGCTGATGTCGTCAATCGTTACCGGCAACTTTTTTCAAGCGTTCGGTGTCACGCCCGCACTCGGTCGCGGCTTTTCACTCGACAACGAAAAACCCGGAAGCGATCAGGTCGTGGTGCTGAGTTACGCGCTGTGGCAGAGACGTTTCGGCGGCGAACCGGGAATCATCAATCAGCGAATCCTGCTCGACGGCAAGAGCTACGAAGTGATCGGCGTGATGCCGAAAGACCTCACCTTTCCGCAGACGTCTGAGCTCTGGCTGCCGATGAACTTCGACGGCGAACCAGGGATGAAGGTGCGCAAGGCCCATTTTCTTCGACCGATCGGCCGCTTAAAACCCGGCGTCACGTTGGCCCAGGCGCAAGCGGATACCGACGCGATCGCCGCCCGACTCGAACAACAGTTTCCCGAATCGAACCTGGGTTGGAACCTGCGTCTCGAGCCCTTACGTGACCGGCTCATCGGCAGCAGCAAAGCGACGCTCTTCATTCTGTTTGGCGCAGTAGGGTTTGTATTGCTCATCGCCTGCGCGAACGTCGCAAACCTGTTGCTGGTCCGTGCGACTGCACGACAAAAAGAGATCGCGCTACGCACGGCACTCGGCGCGAGCCGCTGGCGTATCGTTCGTCAACTGCTCACCGAGAGTCTGCTGCTCGCTCTGATTGGCGGCGTACTCGGAGCGTTGATCGCGGCCTGGGGAATCGATCTGCTGGTCACGCTCAGTTCGGACATGAGTCCGCCGACGGCCGATGTAAAGATCGACTCGACAGTGCTCGCGTTCACTCTCGTGACGTCAGTGTTCACGGGCTTGCTTTTTGGCGTTCTGCCCGCCCTCCGCACGGCAAAGCTGAACCTTTCAGACACGCTCAAAGAAGGTGGCCGCAGCGGCGGTGAAGGCGCACTCAGAAACCGCACGCGTAGTTTGCTGGTCGTATTTGAAAGCGCCGTCGCCGTGGTCCTGTTGATCGGCGCCGGACTGCTGATCAGAAGCTTGATTGCACTCGAGAACACGAGTCCCGGATTCGACGCTAACAACGTGCTCACGCTGCGCATCGACCTGCCCCGAGCAAAGTACGACACACCGGCGAAGTCTGACGTCTTCTTTGAGCAACTCGAACGACGCCTCAGCGGTCTGCCGGGCGTCGAGACGGTTGGTCTGATCACCGAACTGCCGTTGAGCGGTCAAGCGAACGATACGCCATTCACCGTCGAAGGACGGCCGCCGGTTGCTTCTGACCAGCAATTCGGCGCTGACTTCCGGCGCGTGAATCAAAACTACTTCCAGGCACTGCGCATCCCGTTGCTGCGTGGCCGGACTCTCACCGATCAGGACGTGCGTGACGGCGGCAAAGTGATCGTCGTAAGCCAGGAGTTGGTGGACACGGTGTTTCCGAATGAAGACCCGCTCGGCAAACGTCTGCTCACGGCCATCAGCCCTCAGCCGTTTGAGATCGTTGGCGTCGTTGGCGGCATTCGCCATCGCGCGCTCCAGTTCCAACCGTGGTCCGCAATCTACATCCCTACGCGCCAAACGGGCCGATTCAACGTGACGATTCGCACTCAAGGCGATCCGATGGCTCTCGTGCCTGCGGTGCGACAAGAGGTGAGCGCGATCGATCCGGAACAACCGATCTCGTCGCTTCAACCCATGAGCGACCTGGTTGCTTTGTCAACGTCGACACCGCGCTATCGCACGTCACTGCTCGCGTTGTTTGCGGCGATCGCGATGATCCTTGCTGCGACGGGCATCTATGGCGTGATGTCGTATTCGGTCGCGCAGCGGACGCACGAGATCGGCATCCGCATGGCGCTGGGCGCCCGCCGCGCTGATGTTCTGAACCTCGTTGTGCGTCAGGGAATGGTCCTGGTGCTGATTGGTCTCGGCATCGGACTCATCGGGGCCTTCGGACTGACGCGAGTGATGGCGAGCTTGTTATTCGGAGTCACCGCGAAGGATCCGATCACGTTTGTCTTCGTTGCCGGTTTGTTGGCGGTGGTCGCGTTTGTCGCCTGTTTTATACCGGCACGCCGTGCAACGAAGGTCGATCCGTTGACTGCACTGCGCTACGAGTAACTGGCATTGCCGATTGGCGATTGCCGATTGCCAATTGGTAAGCGGGACACGGGTCATTGAAATCGGCAATTGGCAATTGGCGATCGGGAAAAACCATGGATACGTTATTCAAAGACATTAGCTACGGCTGGCGCGGGTTGGCGAAGCATCCGGGCTTCACGGCGATCGTGGTCATTACGCTGGCGCTGGGCATTGGCGCCAGCACTGCGATCTTCAGCGTCGTGAACAGTGTCATGTTGCGGCGATTGCCGTATCCCACGGCCGATCGGATCGTCGCGATCCAGGAGCTGAATGCCGATGGCGAACAAAGGCAGGTAACTGGTCCAAACTTTCTCGACTGGCGTGCGCAGAACACTGTTTTCGAACACCTCGCCGCGATCAAGAAGACCAGCGTCAACCTGACACTCGCCGATCAGGCCGAACGTATTGACCTGGCCCAAACGTCGGCGAACTTCTTCGATGTGTTTGGCATTCGACCGCAACTAGGCCGCCTGTTCGTTGCCGGTGACGAAGAGGCAGGACACGCCCCCGTAGTCGTACTCAGTGATTCGTTGTGGCGGCGCAGGTTTGGCGCGGATCCCGGAGTCGTCGGACAACAAGTCAGTCTCGACGGTGCAAATTACACGGCCATAGGCATTGCGCCGGCGGGGTTTCAGTATCCGAACAAGACCGAGGCCTGGTTACCGCCGCTGAAACTCGCGCCGGAAGTTGGTCCGACGATCGAGCCGACGCAACGGCGCGGCATGGGTTACCTCTACGCCATCGCTTTGCTGAAACCCGGCGTGTCGGTGACGCAGGCCGCGAGCGAGATGGAAACGATCACTGCGCGGTTGCGACAGCAGTATCCCGAATCCAACAACCGCCGGTTCAATCGCGTCGTCGCACTTCAGGATCATCTCGTCGGCAAATCGGAGACGATGCTCAAGCTGCTGTTTGGGGCGGTCCTGTTTGTACTGCTCATTGCCTGCGCTAACGTCGCGAACCTTCTGCTGGCGAATGCGACCGCGCGCAGCAAGGAGATGGCGATTCGCGCGGCGCTCGGTGCGTCGCGTATTCGCGTCATGCGGCAGTTGCTGACTGAGAGCCTCATGCTTGCGTTGGCCGGTGGCGTTCTCGGACTGGTGCTGTCGAGCTACGGTGTGAAGGCAATCATCACACTGCTGCCTCCCGACTTTCCACGCTTGAACGAGATCGGGATGGATTGGCGCGTCTTTGCGTTCACGCTTGGCGCGTCGCTGCTGACGGGATTGCTGTTTGGGTTCGCGCCTGCGCTTCATCTTTCACGGACTGACGTTCAGGATGCGATGAAGGAGACTTCACGCGGCTCCGCCGGTGGCGCTCGTCACACGCGATTACGACACGCACTGATCGTTACCGAGGTAGCGTTGTCAGTCGTGTTGCTTGCCGGCGCCGGACTGCTGTTTCGCAGTTTCCTGCGCTTGCAGGCGGTCGAGCCTGGTTTTACTCCGCAACAGGTTTTGACCGCACGACTTTCTCCCGCTGGTCCACAGTTTCAAACCGATGACGAGTTGATCAGGTTCTACGATCAAGTGCTGGAGCGGACTCGCGCGATTCCCGGCGTGCAAAGCGCCGGCATGATCAATGTCCTGCCACTCACCTCCGGACCAACCGTCGCGTTCCAAATTGAGGGACGTCCGATTGTGAGCGTCGACAAGTTGGCGCCGACGGATTTTCGTAACGTCAGTCCGGACTATTTCCGCACGATGAACATTCCGGTGCTGAAAGGCCGTGCGTTTACGGCGCAGGACGACAGCAACGCGCCGCCCAGGTTGATGATCAATCAGGCGCTGGCCCAACGCGACTTCCCCAACGAAGATCCGGTCGGCAAGCGAGTTACCTTCGGCACGCCGAGCGGTGAGACGGTCTGGTTCGAAATCATCGGCGTAACTGCAAACGTTCGCAGTCTCGAGTTACGCGAAGAAGCACCACCCGAACTCTATTTCACGAGCAAACAGAGTCTCTTCGAGAACATGGCGGTCGTTGTTCGCTCGACGGTCAAACCCGAGAGCATCGCACCGGCGCTGCGGCAGGCTGTTGCCGAAGTCGATCGGACAGTTCCGATCTCGCAAGTGAAGACGATGGAACACATCGTAAGCGAATCAGTCACACAGCCGCGGTTCAATCTGTTCCTGCTCGGTATGTTCAGCGGCCTGGCGTTGCTGTTGTCAGTCGCAGGGATTTACGGAGTGACGGCGTACACGGTGACGCAGCGAACACACGAGCTCGGCATTCGCATCGCGCTCGGGGCCCAGGTCGGCGACGTGTTGCGAATGATCCTGGGGCAGGGAATGGCGGTGATCGCGGCGGGTATCGCGATCGGACTGATCGCTGCGTTTGCTCTGATGCGGTTGCTGAATAGTTTGCTCTTCGGCGTCACTGCGACGGATCCGTTCACGTTCATCGGGATCACGGTCGTGCTGATCGTTGCGGGGCTGCTTGCCTGTTACATCCCGGCGCGCCGCGCGACGAAAGTCGATCCATTAACGGCGTTGAGATACGAGTGAAGACATCGCCGATTGGCAATCGGCAGTTGGCAATGAACCGAGTGAGCTAAATGAAAAACCTGCTGAAAGACATTCGTCACGGAATGCGAAGCCTGTTGCGGCAGCCCGCGTTCACGATCGTGGCGGTGATCACGCTTGCGCTGGGCATCGGCGCGAATACGGCGATCTTCAGTTTAGTCAACGCCGTGTTGCTGCGCGCGTTGCCTTTTGACAATCCCGAGCGACTGGTGTCGGTAGCGAAGGCGGGAGGCGAGGGTGGCTTGCCGGGCCTCGCGGGCTTCCAGTATCTCGCCTGGAAAGAAAAGAGCACGGCGTTCGATGGCATCGCCGCGTACACGGACAACAACTTCAACCTGATCGGAAACGGCGAACCGGAACGCATCTCGTGCGCGCAAGTTAGCGCGAGTCTTTTCCCGACACTCGGCGTACCACCGCTCGCGGGCCGCACGTTTCTGCCCGAAGAAGATCGTCCGGGACAGAATCAGGTCGCAATTGTCAGCGAGGGTTTTTGGCAGCGACGTTACGGGCGTGAGCCGTCGCTTGTCGGCAGCACGATTCAACTCAACGACAAACGCTACACCGTCGTCGGCATCATGCCGTCGAGTTTTCGTTATCCCGGCGACTTCGAGATCTGGTTACCACTCGCGCTCGATCCGGTCAGGGAAACTCAAGGCGACTTTTGGAGTCTAGTTGAAGTCGTCGGTCGCTTGAAACCGGACGTGACGGCCCAACAGGCGCAGGCTGAGTTGAACCTGCTCTCGGAGCAGGCGGCCGCCGAACAAAAGGAGAAGGTGACCGTCACGCGGTTGGAGATTCTCCCGTTGCACCAGCAACTGGTCGTCGGCGTTCGCGTCACGCTGCTGGTCCTGTGGGGCGCAGTTGGTTTGGTGATGTTGCTGACGTGCGCGAACGTCGCGAACCTCATGTTGGCGCGGACCGTTTCGCGGCAACGTGAAATGGCGATACGCGCGGCAGTCGGTGGCCGTCGTTGGCAACTCATTCGGCAACTACTCGGCGAAAGCCTGATCCTGGGAATCACAGGCGGAGCGTTCGGGTTGCTGTTGGCATTTTGGGGCGTGAGCGCGATCGCGTCTCTCGTGCCTGAAGGATTCGCCAGCTCGGTCTACAACTTGAAAGCGATTCAGCTCGACTGGCGTGTGTTTGTTTTTACGTTTGCGCTGTCGCTGTTGGTGGCGCTGGTGTTTGGAATAGTTCCGGCGCTCAGCGGCTCGCGACCGGATCTGTTGAAAGTGTTGCGCGAGAGCAGCGCGCGCAATCTGATGAGTTTCGGATTGCGCAGTATGCGAGGCTGGCTGGTAGTTACGGAACTCGCGCTCGCTCTCGTGCTGCTGCTCGGCGCGGGACTACTAGTTAAGAGTTTTTGGCGACTAAGCGCGGTCGATCTCGGGTTCAATCGCGACAACGTGCTGATGGCCCGTCTCAACCTCCCGCGATCGGTCTATCGCACCGAGCCTCAGACCGCGGCTTTCTACGAACAACTGCTCGAACGCGTAAAAGCGCTGCCCGGTGTCGAGTCGACCGGAATGATCAGTCACACTCCTCTGTCCGGTTTTGGTGTGATCGTCTTCACGGGAATCGAAGGTCAGCCACCGCCCGACCAGGAGAAGGACGCACCCGTCGGCGTCGGCTCGGTTTCATCTGATTATTTCCGGACGTTGCAGATACCGCTGCTCAGTGGCCGCGTTTACGACGAACGCGATCG
>DASTOZ010000045.1:0-4497 GCA_035762365.1 Pyrinomonadaceae bacterium
CGCTCGGAGTCGACAAGCTTCGTCAGTATGCAACAGAGCTTGGTCTCGACCGCGCCCGGTTTGATGCGTCGCTCGATAGCGGCAAATTCGCGGAGAAGGTGCAACGCGATCTGTTTGATGGCCGGAAGCTTGGCATCAACGGCACGCCGACGCTGTACATCAACGGTAAACGCCTCGCCGATAACTCGTACGAGAGCGTGAAGTCAGCAGTTGAGTCCGCTATGAAGACACGGATTAGTGAATAGGCTGGCTTGACAGGCAAATAATCGGAACCTATGATCGCTCTGCTTATGTTGCAGGCTTGCTCATGTTGTCTCTGTTGCTACTGCTGCTGTTATTGCAGCGCGACCGAGACGCCGTGTGCAGCGTGAGAAGCGAATAAGCTAACCACTGACTAGCAGATTCACGGGAAAGCCGGTCGCACTTTTAAAAGTCGCGACCGGTTTTTCTTTGCCCAGACGGAGAGAATTTAAGAAATGGGACTCGCTGTTGTTTTAGAAGGTCACGGTAGCGGAGTCGCTGTGCCGCGGATGGCGGCAGACCGCGTTGGGAACACGCCATTGTTTCGTTTGAGTCTGTTCGACTCGGAGTTGCCCCGCGGCGTCGAGGTCCTGGCGAAGGCGGAACACCTCAATCCGAGCGGATCGGTCAAGGATCGCGCGGCGCTCGCGATGATCGTCGAAGGCGAAAGGAGCGGCAGACTGCGGCCAGGAATGACGATTCTCGACGCCACCAGCGGCAACACCGGCATCGCCTACGCCGTGCTCGGCGGCGAGCGTGGCTACCGCGTTACCGTCTGCCTGCCGAAGAACGCCAGCAACCAACGCAAAAAGATCCTTTGCGATTACGACGTCGAGATTGTCGAAACCGATCCGATGCTTTCGACCGACGGCGCTCAACGCATCGCGCGCGAACTCTACGCCGCCGATCCGGCAAAATACTTCTATCCCGACCAGTACAACAACGACGCTAACTGGCGCGCGCATTACGAAACAACAGCCAACGAGATCTGGAAACAGACTGGCGGCAAGATCACGCACTTCGTCACCGGACTGGGTACTTCCGGAACGTTCGTCGGCGTCGTGCGTCGCTTGCGTGAGCTGAACCCGGAGTTGCGCGCGATCGCGGTGCAACCCGAGTCGCCGCTGCATGGTCTGGAAGGTTTGAAACACATGCCGACGGCTGTTCGTCCGGGTATCTTCGATCCGTCACTGGTTGACGCCACTCTGGAAGTTTCGACCGAAGATGCGTTATTAATGACGAGCAAACTAGGCATCGAGGAAGCAATCTGTGTGGGTCCGAGCTCAGGCGCGAACGTGCTTGCGGCGCGACGTCTCGCGCGCTCTCTGACGGAGCCCGCGGTGATCGTTACGATCCTGTGCGACGGCGGCGAGCGCTACTGGTAAGTCCGCCGGAACTCATCGTCTCCGCTGTTGGAGCTGCGCTAGCGTGCTGCGGGAGGCCAAGGAAAAGAGAATTGGTTAAGATGACTGTATGAGTGACGACCGCAAAAAGCTCGACATAACTACCAAGCTAGTCCATGCCGGCGAACGGCAGCCATTGTCAGGCGGTCAGCCGGTCTCGACCCCGATCTACGCCACCTCGACGTTCACCTATCCGTCGATGGAACAGATCGACAAGGTCTTCACGGGCGAGGAACCGGGTTACGTTTACACGCGTCACGGTAACCCGACGCTCTCCGCGCTCGAACAGGCGCTACTCGCGATCGAAGAAGGCGCGACTGCGTGCGTTTACTCCAGCGGTATGGCGGCCCTGCACGCGGCGCTGATCGCCTGCGACTTGAGAAGCGGATCGACTGTGCTCGTTTCGCAGGACGTTTACGGCGCGACTACCAACCTGCTGTTCACAGTTCTTTCGTCGTTCGGCGTGAAGACCGTCGCAACGGACTTCAGCGACATCGAGCGGCTGCGCGAGAAGACGCGCGAAGTGAAGCCGCAGGTGATGATCGCGGAAACGATCTCGAACCCGCTACTGAAGATCTGCGACATCGAAGCGTGCGCCGAAATCGCGCGGCAAAACCACTCGCGCCTGATCATCGATAACACGTTTGCCTCGCCGTACCTGTGCCAACCGCTGAAGCTCGGCGCCGATATGGTCGTGCACAGCGCGACCAAGTATCTGGGCGGACATGCCGACGCGACGGGCGGCGTCGTCGTCTCACGCGACGAGATGGATGCGAACGCATTGCTCGGCGCGATGAAGCTTGTCGGCGGCGTGCTCAGTGTTTGGGACGCGCACATGATCCTCCGCGGCGTGAAGACATTAGCGTTACGGATGGAGCGCCAGTGTGACAACGCGCGGCGGTTGGCGGAGCACTTGATCGGCAGCAGCCGTCTTGCTCGCGTTCATTACCCGTTGACGTCTGACGCCGACATTGATTTGACGAGACGAATACTGCGCGCGCCGCACGGTGGCGCGCTCGTTTCGATCGAACTGAAGGAACAAACGCGCGAAGCGGCGTTCCGGTTCATGGACGCGTTGCAGTTGTGCGTGCGGTCTACAAGCCTGGGCGACGTCTTTACGAGCGTCCTGCACGCGGCGAGCGCGTCACATCGCGATCTCACCCCGGCACGACGCGCGGAGCTGGGAATCACCGAAGGACTGGTGCGGATCTCGTTGGGCATCGAGAGCATTGACGACATCATCGCCGACGTGGAACAAGCGCTGTGATCAAGGTCCCGAAACAACAGTTGACTGAGATTCGCGAGCACGGCGTACGGGATTATCCGTACGAATGTTGCGGCCTGTTGCTCGGACGTTTCAGTGAGGACGCTAAGATCGTTCACGAAACATATCCGATCTCGAACGCGCGCGAGGAGAGTGCGAAGCGCAATCGATTTCTGATCACGCCGGAAGAGTTGATGAAGGGCGAACGATACGCACGGAGCCGCGATCTCGAAGTGGTCGGGTTTTATCATTCGCATCCCGACTCACCCGCGGTCCCATCGAGATACGATCTCGACCACGCATGGCCCACCTATTCATACATCATCGTCTCCACCACTCCCGGCGAGGCCACGGATCTGTTTTCGTGGGAGCAGGAGGCGGACCGTTCGCGATTTAACGAGGAGAAAATCGAATGCCAGTAACAATCACGATACCAGCGCCGTTGCGGCAGTTTGCGGGCGGGCAGTCGCAGATCGTCGTCGAAGCGAAAACCGCAGGCGAAGCGCTGGATTCGCTCACGTCCACTCACAGCGCGCTGCGCCGGCATCTCTACAACGACCGGAACATGCTGCGCAACTTCGTCAACATCTATCTGAACGACGAAGACATCCGTCACGCTTCCGGGCCGGACACGCCCGTGAAAGACGGCGACACGATCATGATCGTGCCGTCAATCGCGGGCGGCGCGGTCATCGAATCCGAAGTCGGCCACGAGCTGCCCGAGCTTTCCAACGAAGAGATCATGCGCTACAGCCGTCACCTGATCATGCCGGAAGTGGGCATGCAGGGACAGCGAAAGTTGAAAGCGTCGAGCGTGTTGATGATCGGAACGGGCGGACTCGGCGCGCCGGTGGGAATGTATCTCGCGGCGGCGGGCGTGGGTCGCATTGGGATCGTCGATTTCGACGTCGTCGAGGAATCGAACCTGCAACGCCAGATCATTCACGGCACGAAAGATCTGGGCCGCCGGAAGATCGAATCCGCGCGCGATCGTTTGCGCGACATCAATCCGCACATCGAGATCGAGACGCACGAGTCGCGATTGACCAGTCACAACGCGATGCAGTTGTTTCAAAACTACGACATCATCGTCGATGGCACTGACAACTTCCCGACCCGCTATCTGGTGAACGATGCGTGCGTGCTGAGCGGGAAGCCGAACGTTTACGGATCGATCTTCAGGTTTGAAGGTCAGGCGAGCGTCTTCTGGGCGGAGAAGGGCGCGTGCTATCGGTGCTTGTATCCCGAACCGCCGCCGCCGGGGCTCGTCCCCTCGTGCGCGGAAGGCGGCGTGCTCGGCGTGTTGCCCGGCATTGTCGGGGCGATTCAGGCGAATGAAACGATCAAGATCATTCTCGGCGCGGAAGACGTGCTGATTAATCGACTGCTGCTGTTTGACGCATGGACGATGAAGTTTCGCGAGTTCAAACTGCGCAAGGATCCGAAGTGTCCGGTGTGCGGCGAAAACGCGACGGTGCAGAAGCTGATCGATTACGAGGAGTTTTGCGGGATGGCGGCGCACCAGGCGCCGGCGCCCGACACGAAGCTTGAAGAGATCACCGCGACGGAGTTGAACGCCCGCCGCCTGCGCGGCGACGCGCTACAGATCATCGACGTGCGCGAGCCGCACGAATTCGAGATCGCGCGTATTCCGGGAACGAAGTTGATCCCGTTGGGCCACGTCGTCGGACGCATGAACGAGATCAATCAGGACGTCGAGACGATCGTGCACTGCAAAGGCGGCGTCAGGAGCGCGAAAGCGATCGCCGCGTTGAAGCGCGCCGGTTTTCAGGGTCGATTGATCAACCT
>DASTOZ010000046.1:0-7982 GCA_035762365.1 Pyrinomonadaceae bacterium
CGCGAGACCGAGAGGTTCCACTGCCAGCTCTCGGGCGGCCGGAAGTCCTCGTCGACCGCGGCGAAGCCGGTGTTCGGGCCGACGCCGGCGACGGCGTCAGCGAGGCCCGGGTTGATCGTGTCGAGACTGCGGCAGGTCGGGCAGTTAGCCAGCGTCGTTCCCGCGCCGTTCCAACCGGAACCAGCACTGACGGTGTTGGTCCATGGCGGGTTGCCCGTCAAGCGGAGCAGGTCTTCGATGACGTTCGAGCGGCTCATGTATCGGCCGAAGCCCGCCCTCATTGACGTATTGCCGGTTCCGAAGATGTCCCAGGCGATACCGAGACGCGGTTGCCAGCCCTGCTTGTACGTGTTCACCAGCGATTTGGTGAAGCCGAGACCGATACCTTCTTCAGCCGTCACCAATCCGGTGTTGAAATCGGCGCCGTTGTAAAGATTCGGGAAGAAGTTCGAGATGCGATTGTCTTTCTCCCAAGCCGGCGTGAACACCGAGTAACGCAGACCCATCGTCAACGTCACGCGCGGATGAATCTTGTACGTGTCGTTCACATAGAACTCGAAATCGCGCCAACGACCTTCGGCGATTTCCGTGTTCGCGATTTCGGTGTAGTTGACGAGCACCGTGTCTTTCAGCAGCAGGTCGGCAATGCAGTGATCCGTCTGCAATCCGCAACCCTGGATACTGGCTTGCTGGTTACCGCCACCGGCGCCGACGCCCGGCTCGTCCTTGAAGTTATGACTGAAGAGACCGCCGATTTTCAGATCGTGCGATCCGAACACCAGCGAGAAGTCGTCTTTCCAAATGTAGAGATCTTCGCGGTTGGTCCACGGCGCCTGGTGCCAGATGTTGGCGTAACCTCCCGCGCCCCAGAACAGCGACGGAACGGTACCGCCGACGAGGCCATCGCCGCCGTGCGGGAAGACCGTCGGGACCTTCGACGCGATCTCATCTTCCAACGCCTGCGTTTCAGGGCTGGTCGTGATGATGATGTCGTTGCCTGCGATCGAGAACTGGAACTCGTTGACGGCGCGCGACGAAAGCGTGTTCGTCAACTTAACGGCGAAACTGTGGCTCGGCTGGCTCCAGTCTGACGAAAGGGTCGGATATGGAGAGTCGCCCCAGAAGTTATTGCTCGCGTTGTTGTGCGTCCACGTTTCGTTGATGTAGCGGACCATCAGGTTCATCTTGTCGGTGATCGTCACGTCGCCGCGAATGAGATCCTGGCGCGTTTTGATCGGCTGAACCGTCGACGTGGTCCAGTTCGGAGAACCGGTTGTATTCGGATCCGGGAATAGCTTCATGTAAGCAAGTCCGGCCGGACTTAGCAGGTTCGTCGGAATCTTATTGCCTGGAAACGGATCGCATACTGTTATCGTCGCGGGTGGGGCATTGGGGTTTGGTTCTTCACGGCAGGTGCCGGGAATGTGCGGCAGCGGTCCAGTCAAGGCGCCACTGAAGTCTCCGCGTTTCTCGGCAGCTGTCGGCACGTTGGCAGAAAGCACGATGCCTCGATCCTCACGGCGCCACTCTTCGGACCAGAAGAAGAACACTCTGTTCTTGATGATCGGTCCGCTAAAGTTTCCACCGTAGTTGTTGTAGTCGAGTTTCGGTCTCGGATCGCCCGCGCGGTTCAGGAAGAAGTTGTTGCCGTTGAAGGAGTCGTTGCGGTAAAACTCGAACAAGCTGCCGTGAAAGTCGTTGCTTCCACCCTTGGTAATCAGGTTGACGACCGCGCCCTGTGCCTGACCAAACTCCGCGCTGAAGCTGTTGCGCTCAACGCGAAACTCCTGAATCGAATCGACTGACGGAAAGACCAGCAACGTGCGGTTCGATCCGACGTCCATGTTGTTGACGCCGTCTACGGTCCACAGATTTGAATTGGATTGGTTGCCGTTGACTGACATGTCAACGCCGGCGTTGAGACCGGTTCCGCGAGTCGCGAATGCGCCACCCGCACCGGACTGGGTCACGGGCGAAACGCCGGGGACCATCAGTGCGAGCTGCGCGTAGTTGCGACCGTTGAGCGGCAACTCCGTAACCTGCTTCTCGGAAATAAGACTGCTGACCTCGCCGCTTCTCAACTCAACCGGCGCCTGGTCGCTGGTGACGGTAACGATCTCCGTTACCTGGCCCACCTGCAAGTCGAGGTTCACGGTCAAGTTCTCACTGACGTGAAGCTGAACACCGCTCGCCACGGTTTTCTTGAAGCCTTGCGGCGCAGCGCTGATGGAGTACATGCCCGCGGGCAAGCCGGGGGCCGAGTAGAATCCATCATCGTTGGTCTTTGCGGTACGCGACGCGCCGGTCTTCTCTTCAACGATCGTGACTTCGACGTTGGCGACCGCCGCGCCTTGCTGGTCTCTCACGGTGCCGGTGATGTTTCCGGCGGTACTCGATTGGGCATGTACGCCGACAAATAAACCAATACACAACAGGAGCAACAGCGCCTGCAATCCAAACTGCTTCGACATACAAAACCTCCTCAACGTTCGGGCGTCTAGGACTATCGTCAAGTTTTGAAAGAAACCGCTCTACTTACCGAGAACAGAAACTGCGAAGAACAGAAGAATGCGTGTCGCTATTAATGCCGCCGCGTGTCGGCCCGAGAACAGAATGACGTTCCGATGTGTATGAAACGTGAACCAGTTTCATAAACCGCCCGCGGACCCTTATGAGAACAAAATCAAGCTAACTTGTACTGAGTGTTACTTTGTTGCAGAGGCTAGCAAAAGTATTTAATACTAAACTAACTTAATGTCAAGAACTTTTTAGGCCGAGGCCTACCTGCGTTGAGTTATTTTTCAGCCCTTACACGACGGATACTGAGGCAAACTTGCTCGCGAGCACCAGGCTGAGAGCGCCCATCAACGTCGGCTCGGGTCCAAGCGTCGAAGCGATAATGCGCGTTGAAGGAAGCCCGCGACAGATCGTGGCCTCAACCGTCGTCTTGATATCGTCGGCAATGATCGGCCATGCCCGGACAATCGGGCCGCCAACAATTACCGCTTCCGGCGCCAGTCCGCGAATCAGATTAGCGATGCCAATACCGAGATAGTACGCAGTCTCCTTGAGTGCGGCCCGCGCTGCCTCGTCGCCACCCAACGCCAGATCGATCAGGTCACCAAAAGTGATTTCGAACCCTCCGCTCGACCCATTCGACAGGTTCTTGTACCGCGCGATTGCCGATCGTTCCGAAGAGAATGCTTCCCAACACTCACGACTACCCGAGGCGCAAGCCACTGGCGCGCCATGGCCAATCGTCATGTGCCCGAACTCACCCGCGGCGCCATTTTCACCACGATAGACCTGACCGTCGAAAACAATTCCGGTACCAACGCCGCCCTCGACCAGCACGAGAATGAAATCGCGAATTTCTCGGACCTCTGGCCGGCCAAACCATAACTCAGCGTGCGCCGCGGCGTTCGCGTCGTTGTCGATCGTGACCGGCAATCCTGTCGCTTGGCTTACGTCGTCGGCGAGCGGCAAATCGCGCCACTCGAAAGTGGGAACGAACAGCTCCCTTCCTTCAGCGCTCACCAGGCCCGGAAGACTGATGCCGATGCCTTCAATGGTTCCGTTGTTTCGAGCGATGAGCTTGCGGGAGAGGTCGATGATGTTGCGAGTGGTCTGGGCCGCGTCCGGGTGAGTGGCAAACTTTTCCTGTTGCAGTACGCGTCCGGCGAGATCGCTGGTCGCGACTATCGTGCGCGTAGTACCAACGTCGACGCCGATCGCAACGGCGTCCGCGGTGCGCAACGAGAGCAGGATCGGCGGACGTCCGCCTGTCGATTCGCCGCTCAGCTCCTCGATTAGTCCTTCGACGCGTAACTCTTCGACGATTAACGAGATGGTCGAACGTTGCAGCGCGGTTTCGTGGGCAATCTCAGCGCGGGAAATCGGCCCTCGTTCGCGAACGTAGTTCAAGACGATCTGACGATTGATGTCGCGAATCGTGTTTGAGCGAGCTACATTTGCTTTCTTTAAGTCGATCCGTCGCATACTCAGGCCAATGAATAAGTAGTACAGACATCACTTCGAGTCAAGGCCAACGATCGAACAAACCTTTCAATGCTGTTCGATCCGGAGCTATACTGAGGCACAAAAATCCGGGAGGTCTGCTTATGAACAAGCGGCATGCCGCGGGTGACTGCTCCTCAATCGGGATCATCCTCCTGTTATTCGCGACGGCGCCAGCGTTGGCGCAACGACCAGTTTCAGGCCCCCCTCCGATCGACAAACATACCAATGCGGCACGCAAGCGAATGCAGGACGAGTCTGCGCGCGAGTGGCAACTGCGTAATTTCGGGAATCCCGAGCTTACGAAAGATCGACGACGTCTCGAAGCGCTCATGGCGCAAACTGAAGAAGACTTCAATCACATGCTGGCTCTTCACAACGAGATCGCGCGCGCCCTCGCAGCAACGAAACCACTCGATTACCGTTTCGTCTCTGAGACGACCGCCGAGATTCGCAAGCGGGCCCGCAGCATCCAATCCAACCTGATGCTAAGCCCGCCGGCTGAAGAGATGAAGCCGGTCGAGATACCCGAGAAGACGTCTGAGCCGGAAATGAAAGACGGACTCGTCGCGCTATGCAAGCACATCAGGAGTTTCGTCACCAATCCGGTGATCGAACAGGCAAACCTGATCGACGCAGAAAAGCTCGCCGCCGCGAAACGCGATCTCGAGACCGTGATTCAACTCAGCGCCGCGTTGAAGAGAGACGCCGATCATCTAAAGCGGTAAGGTACAGAAGTAATCTGTCTTTATTGAGGACTACCCGTCGGTGATGGCGACGGCTGTGCGGGTGGCGTTCGCACGAAGACAATCGGTTCCGCGGCAGTCGCCCCCTTGCCTTCCTGAATAGTAACGATCTGATTCGGTTTGACGTCGGCGACGCGGTCCTTCTGATTTCCGGGCCACGTAATCTCGATCGTCAGCGTCGTTCCTTCTTCAGGCTTGCCCAAGCCAAACACCAGCGGCAACTCCGACTGCGAACAGTAACTCGATCCGGTACGGACCATTCGGTAAAGCGTGTGTCCTTTGGAAGTTTTGACTACGACCTTCGCGCCGATGCCGTTGCGATTCGACTTCGCGCCGATCGTTCTCAGGCGCAGCACGTCGTTCTGATTTGCGTTGTCGTTCCGAAGCAGACGCGCCGGCCCGTTGTTCGTCGTGATCAGCAGATCGAGATCGCCGTCGTTATCGTAGTCGCCGTAAGCGGCGCCGCGTCCGACGATCGCGCGGTTCAGGGCCTTCCCGAGTTTTGCGGTCACTTCCTGAAACTTCTTCTTGCCGTTGTTTTGAAACAGGTGCGGAGGCTGCGCGTATTTGACCGTCGGCTGCACGACGCTAATGTCGTCGGATACGTGTCCGTTCGCGGCGAAGACGTCGAGCAGACCGTCGAGGTTGTAGTCGAAGAAGAAGCAGGCAAACGTCAGCGACTGCGCGGAGACTTTGCCGATACCCGACGCGGCGGCTTCGTCCGTGAACAATCCCGACCCGTCGTTGTGATAAAGTGCGATGCTTTCGTTCGTGAAGTTACCGATGACGACGCTCTGTTTGCCGGAGCCGTCGTAGTCGGCCGCATCCACACCCATTCCGGCGCGCGCGGTTCCGGCTTCGCTGAAAGCAACGCCGGCGATCACGGCGTTGTCGGTGAACGTTCCGTTGCGAGTGTTGCGGTAGAGTTTGTTTGGTTCGGTATCATTCGCGACGAAGAGATCCATCCAGCCATCATCGTCGAAATCGAGTAGCGCGACGCCGAGCGTTTTCCCGGCCGAATCGTTCACGCCCGCGCGCGCGGTGACGTTTTCAAAGGTCCCGTTGCCGCGGTTGCGATACAACTGGGAGCTCTGTCCTTTATAAGTCTGCGGCGTGCAATACGTCTTGTTCTTGCCGTCGAGCGTACAGAACAGATCGGTCTGCACCGACCACTCGACGTACCTGCCGACGAACAGATCGAGCTTGCCGTCGTTGTCGTAATCAAACCACGCCGCGCTCGTCGAAAACCCAGGCTCGTTAAGACCCGCTCTAGCGGTCACGTCGGCGAACTTGCCATTGCCGAGATTGCGAAACAGATGATTGGGTCCGACGCACGTGACGAAGAGATCGTCGTTACCGTCGTTGTCGTAGTCAGCAACTGCGACGCCGATGCCATACATCTCGACGCCGAGCCCGACTTGCTGCGTGACGTCGGTAAACGTGCCGTCCTTGTTGTTGCGATAGAGCGCGGAAAACGATCGTCTTTTTTTCGACTCGGGCCAGTCCATCGAATTGACGAGGAAGACGTCCTGCCAACCGTCGTTGTCGTAATCGAGAAACGCGCCGCCCGCGCCGATCGTCTCGGGGAGATACTTTTTCCCGAACGCCCCGCTGTTGTGTTTGAAACGGACCCCCGCTTCAGCCGTCACATCTGTGAATTCAATGGCCCCGGAGGGACGCGGCGCGGTCGGACTCGGCGAGGGTGAAGGCAGCGCTGCTTGTTCGGGAGTCGCTGATGCGGCAGGTGCGACGCCGCCATTCTGCTGTTTACAGCCGGAGAAAAACACGCCGGCACACACCAGAAGGACGCAGATCGTACCGTAACGAAAGTCGGGAGTTTTCATGTGGCGTTGGACTCGCGGAAGACGACCGGACGCCGCGACTCGAGCCAGATCTCGATCAGCATCGCCGTTGGTCCAACCAGGAACAGCGCGTACAGCGGCGCGTGCACCACGTGATTGAGCCGCAGCAACATCTCCACGAACGCCACGAAGAACACAACAATGCATTGCCATTTTTTCGACTTAACGGTCGTCTTGGGATCCGTAACCATGAAGAAGACGAAGAGTTGATACATCGGCCCGGTGATCGGCGCGACTTCCGCCCACCACGAATCACCGGTGATGTAACTGCGCAGGAAAGCAAACGCAAAAAACGAAGCGACGTACGTGGCACTGATGTGAATGCGTTTCGCGCGCCAGATGATGATCGAACCCAGCGTCCAGATCACGATCAGCGGCCATTTGAAGTTGCCCCACTGAACGCTCAACGCCGCGACGGTCTCGGGTGCGAGAAAAAGCAGCGCGCAGATGCCGAAGTTCGACGGGTTCCACAAGTGACGGCCCTTCACGCGCAACACGTACTTCGACATGATCGACAGCACGCTCGCAAGCGCAAACGGCCATAGCGCAGGCGAACGAACAAGAATCCCGACGCTGATCCCGCTGATGTACGCGCTTGCCAGATTCAGCCACTTGCCGAAGAAGATCCGCCCCAGCACCAGCTCCGCGACGATGGCAGAGATAATCGCGATGCCGGTCTTTTCATAACTTTCGAGAATGCCGTAGGCGAGGTGGCCCACCACCAGAATGAAAGTGATGAAGAGCGGCGCGATGTAACGGTTGTCGAGACTGAGTTTACGCCGTCTCGGGTCGTCGAGGATCTGGGCATCCATCGATGGGGAGGCCGACTGGCTCATGCAGACTCCTTGATCTTGTAGGTTTGTCCGACCGCAGGCTTCTCTATCGTCTCGACTTTACCCGATGGCCACCGAATCTCGGCTTTCTCGAGTTGCGGATTCTTTCCGACACCGAAATGCAACCGTCGCTGGTTCTGCGAACAGAAACCACTGCCGCCCGAAACGCTCTGCACTTGTTGACGTCCGTTCCAGAACAGTCGCACTTCCGCACCAATGGCGCTGCGGTTACTCGCGGAACCTTCGAGCTCGAATTCGATCCACTTGTTATCAGGCGTCACGTTGTTTTTATAAATGAGCAATGGGCCCTTTTGGTTTGCAACGACAACGTCGAGCACGCCGCGATTCCACAAATCGACGAGCGCAACAGCCCGTCCATCGTAAACATCACTCGCGCCGACAGCCTGCGCCACGTCTATAAACTTCCCGGCGCCGTCGTTCAGCCAAACTTTTTTCTGTTGATACCCGGACAGGCTGCGTCCGTCCATCGCCGGCCAATGCGCGGCGTCGGAGATGATCGTCGA
>DASTOZ010000047.1:0-2416 GCA_035762365.1 Pyrinomonadaceae bacterium
TAAATAGCCACGACTCCCGGCATCGCCAGCGCTGCTGACGTATCGATACCCGTGATCTTCGCGTGTGCATAAACGGAGCGCACGAACGCAACGTGCAGCGTTCCCGGCAGGCTGATATCGTCGACGTAATGGGCCAGGCCCTTGATCAGCCGAGGATCCTCGGTGCGTTTCACTCGTTGGCCGACGTATTTGTTTGACATGATTCCTCCGGGGTGTGTGCTTGGTGCTTGGTTCTTGGTCTTAGGACTTAGGACTTCGGACTTGAGGATCTATGCGAGCGAAACGACCAAGTACGAAGTACAAAGCACAAAGACCAAAGATCTATCCCGCCGCTTTCTTAGCGGCATACTCCACGGCTTCGATGATGTGTTGATACCCGGTGCAGCGACAGAGATTGCCTTCGAGACCGTGGCAGATTTCTTCGCGCGACGGACTGGCGTTGCGGTCGAGCAACTGCGCCGCGGCGACGATCATTCCCGGCGTGCAGTAACCGCACTGCAATCCGTGTCGTTCCCAGAATCCTTCCTGGACCGGATGGAGCTCTCCGTTCTTCGCGAATCCCTCGATTGTGGTCACCGACGACCCGTCGGCTTGAATGGCGAACATCGTGCACGACTTCACCGCCTGCCCGTCGAGCATCACCGTACATGCGCCGCACAGCGACGTCTCGCAGCCGACGTGCGTTCCCGTCAGTTCGAGAACGTCACGCAGGTAATGAACGAGCAGCATGCGGGGTTCGACCTCATGGCTGTGAGAGACACCATTCACGTTGAGATTGATGGTCTTTTTCATCTGTGTTCTCCCGGAAATAAAAGGAACGACAACTTAAACGGTTGCTTTGTGAATCCGGCGCTTCAACCGGTGGATCGTCCGGCGCACCATTTTGAGTTGCGCGGGATCGTGCGCCGCGAGAGCGGCTTCACGCTGCGTCTTCAACTCGCGAATGCGAGCCTTGATGGTCGACTTATCGACACCGACGACGTCGTGGTGCGTGTGCTGAATGCCGAGAGCCTTCGCGAGCCCGCCGATCAGGTGCTGTTTGTTCATCTGCGTGTAGCCCTGGACGGCATCGTGCTCGATGCCTTTGGCGATGTCGCGCAAGTCGGCAAGCGTTTTGTGTTTGAGTTCTTCGATTGTGTAAGGCATGCAAACTCCTGTTGGCTGTCAATGATTCCTACAACTTTCGGAACCTTTTATGAATCCTGCGGTGCAAAGATCTGATCGAGATGGTGTTTCATGTGGACCAGGTAATCGCGCACGAAGTAGTCGAGGGTCGTCGGGTCGTGCTTGTCGACCGGATGAAGCGCGATTTGATCAAGGTTATGCCGTATTCGGGCGCGCATTAAAGTAGCTTCCGGGATCGCGGAAATCACGTGCAGCAAATGCAGGTTGTAGGAACTCCACAACTGGATCATGTCGCTCCACGACTCGTCGAGGTATTTCTGCGCGCTGACCCACTTCTCCTGCTCGTAACCCGGAAACACGAGGTCGTCCGTAAACTGCGCCCGCACGAACCGCTGATGATTGTTGGCGGCCGAATCGATCAGGTGACCGAGCACTTCTTTTATCGACCACTTGTCAGGGGACGACTTCCCCGCACTCTCGTCCGCGGAAATCGCGCGCAAACGCTCGGTCGCATTCACCACCGTAGAGCGAAAGTCTCCCAGAAACTCGTCAAGGTTACTGGCCTGGGTTGTCATGGCGATTATTTGTGCCGGGGATAATACCACGGATATCAAATTTAGGGGCTGGACTAACAGCGCTGTTTTTGATTCACTGTTACGTCCGAAAACACCGTTTTTCGCGACCTCGAATTACTTCAACCTCGGAGATCCCTCAAGATGAAGAGTACCCCCTCCCTTCGACCCCTGTTTGTGCCGGGGTGTCTGTTGTTCGCCTTTATCCTCGGCACGTCCGCTGCATTTGCTCAGGACGGCGTCGTCTCGAAAGAAAAGCAAACCTACAACCAGCTAAAGGCATTTGCCTTGACCGGCGGCTCCGCCCAGGTGAACGCGCTGGTCCTCAAGAAAGATCGAACCGAAATCACACTGACCGGCACCGTTTATTTCAGCGACCAGGTCAACGGACACACGACCGGCGCCGTTTTTATCGGTGAGGGAAAGTTTATGACCGAGACTCCGTCAAATACGGAGTTCGAAAAAGACAACGTAAAGCGCCTGCTTGGCGCGGACAACGTTGAGTCTGACTTCAAAACTGCAATCTTCCGGTTTACTGACGACACGGCGACGCAGATCGGTCAAGCGCAACCGGGTCCGGCAAACGACCGCGCCCAAAAACTCGCACTTGAAAATGACGTGCGCCAAATGCGCGAAACCGGCGCCAACCTCCCGGCGCGTCTTGCAGTCTCTTTTCTGAACGGCGAGAAGCCTGGTTTCTTTTTCGCCACCTTTGACGG
>DASTOZ010000048.1:0-2571 GCA_035762365.1 Pyrinomonadaceae bacterium
TTGGTTCGATGTGAAAGTTGGGCGACTCGGAAAATGAATCGCGCTCCTGAGTATCGGGGGAGTGCGCGGCACTTTACTCCTGAGTTGGACCACTGTCAACGAAAAACTTTATTGCAATTTCATTTTAATGGGGAGTGATGATGCAGTGAGTGATCGCGTGTCACACTTGAAGGTTTTCGGCTGCGCCACTCTCGACAGTGTCAAAATTCCGGATCTTTGAATAGTGGATCAGCGAAAGAACGCCGTAGATCAGTCCAGTGTAGAACATCGTGTTAACCAGCAGCGCCGCGCTCGTCGGCCACGCGAAGATGAATTCATCCGCAACGATCATGAGCGCACCGTGAACTACGAGTCCCGCGATCACGCCGGGCATGAGCAAGACGCCACCGACAACGCCACTAACGACATACGCAACCGCCGTGATGACAATGGCGATGGACAGCGAATAACTCACTCGTTTCCAGTTCATGGGGTAAACGTTCCCTAGGTACTAGAAGCGCCCGTCGTGGTTTTCTGGGTGGTTGGGGTGTGAAGACTCAAGCGCGTGCGCATGCGCTGTTGCCACTTGCTGCGGTCCACTTCGCCTTCTTCGATCTGCGCGAGCGACGCGCTCAGTTGTTCGCCGCCGAGTTGCCGCATCTTGATGTACAGCAACGCCGGCACGATCGACATCAGCGGCAGTATGAAGATCTGATTCAGCGCGAGGAGTTGTTCGAAGATGCGGTACGAAAGAGCGTTTCGATTCACCTTGAAACTCGCCCCGATCAGACCACCCAGGATGCCACTGACGATGCTCGGAATCAGAATCTGGAGTATGACAACGATGATGATCGTGCGCCACGAACGCGAAGCCAACTCGCGCGCACGCCGCATCGCCGGTTTCTTTTCCAACCCTTCAATCAGCACGACCGGCGCGTACAAAGTGTAGCGCACCATCATGATGAGCCCCGGGATCACAAGGAGCATCCCGAGCAGGATTCTCCAGGTGACCATAAGCATCGTCTTCAAAAAGGGTCGCCACCGTTTTCGTATGACTCGAAACGCCGTCCGCAACTGCACGGGCCGCAACGGCGCCGCACTCAGTTGCGTGATGATCACCGCCGTCGCTCCCGAAATCACTCCGCCAGCCACAAACACCGACACAACTTTCAAAAGACCGGCGATACCCAGCGCGCAAGTCATGACGATCTTTTGCGTCAAGGTAACCGGAGGCATTTTGACTTCCGCAATCGAGACCGCAATAAACAAGACCGTCGTGATAATTACCGGAATGTGCGCGATAAAGCTCAACTTGAGGAACTTCGGAAAGTATTCGCTGTACCACGAAAACGCGCGTCG
Organism: Pyrinomonadaceae bacterium; assembly: GCA_035762365.1. Classification (GTDB taxonomy): domain Bacteria; phylum Acidobacteriota; class Blastocatellia; order Pyrinomonadales; family Pyrinomonadaceae; genus PSRF01. The sequence continues at coordinate 1,339 of DASTOZ010000048.1, forward strand.
ATAGAGCGCTCCGATCCCCTCCGTCTCCCCACGCAACGCGCTGCCAAACGCAAACGCGGTTTGCGGACGCTCAGCCGGGTTCTTCGACAACGCCGACATCACCACACCCGCGACGCGCTTCGGAATCTTCTTCTCCGCTCGTTCGCGCAAGTCAACCGGCCGCTGCTCGCGATGAGCGCGCCTCACGGTCGAAGTCGGTCCGGCGAAAGGCGGTTCGCCCGCGAGCATCTGGTAAGCAATGACGCCGAGACTGTAAATGTCCGATCGCGTGTCGACGTAACCGCCGCCGCATTGTTCGGGCGACATGTAGAGCGGTGTTCCCATGATCGCGCCGACGCGTGTCAACGCTGGTCCTTGTGCGGAGGTCGAGTGGTGCTCGGTGTGTGGGCCCGCGGCCCGAGTGTTCGCGTCGAAGAGCAACGTCCCGTCTTCTTCGATTTCCGCATGATCCCCGGGAACAAACGGCTGCGTGAGTTTTTCGTTCTGCAGCAACGTGCCGACCGCGTCGCCTGTCTGTCGCAGCAGCGTGTCTGTTTCGAGGTTCGCGGGCAGGATGTTCGTCGTCGCTTCAGCGGCGCGTTCCGCGGAAACATTGTCGATGATGGTCGAGGTCGAATCCTCGTCAACCGCCTGCGTGCCCACCGCGCCGACTTTCGCGATACCGAAGTCGAGCACTTTCACGCGATAACTACCGAGTCGATTGGGTTCGAGCCAGATGTTGTCGGGCTTCAGATCGCGATGGACGATTCCCTGTTGGTGCGCCTCGTGAACCGCCGAGCAGACTTGTTCGAGAATGTCGGCAACCCACTCGAGCGGCAAACGTTGCTCTTCGGCGAGCACGTCGGCAAGCGAGCAGCCGTCGAGATATTCCATCACCAGGTACGCGACTTCGCCTTGCTTCACGTGCGCGAAACCGAAGTCGGTAACGTCGACCACGTTCGGGTGACGCAGGCGACCCGCGGCGCGCGCCTCTCGCTTGAAGCGCTCGACGAACTCGCGATTGCGCATGAACTGAGGCGAGATCAGTTTGAGCGCGACGTAACGTTCGGTGCCGAGGTGAGTGGCCAGGTAGACCGCGCCCATACCGCCGCTGCCGAGGAGCTGTTCGAGGCGGTATTTGTCGTCAAGTATTTCGCCCAGGTATTGCTCGGGTCCCTGCATATTGTTTGTGCATGGTCCTCGCGACGCGCTATCGGGAGTTCGTTAACGACACTGCGAGTCCAATGACGGAGC
>DASTOZ010000049.1:0-2876 GCA_035762365.1 Pyrinomonadaceae bacterium
TCCGACGCCTTCGCACGATACGCCGAATCTTCCACAGCGCGCCGTTCGACCTGCGTGATCTCGCTCGGAATCCCAATCACAACGCGGGGACTGACCCACGTCCGGCCATTGTGCGCTTTGCGGATGAAGTGTTGAAGCATCTTTTCCGTCACTTCAAAATTCGCGATCACCCCGTCGCGCATCGGCCGGATGGCAACAATGTTGCCGGGCGTGCGGCCGAGCATCTCCTTTGCTTCCTTTCCGACGGCCTCGACCGCATTCGTGACCTTATTAATAGCGACAATAGAGGGTTCGCTGAGCACCACGCCGCGTCCTTTAGCGTAGACGAGGGTGTTGGCGGTGCCAAGGTCGATGGCCAAGTCGTTGGAACGCAGTCCGGAGATGAAGGGGAAGGACATGGATACACCTCAAATATTGGTATTTAGCTGTTTTGACTCGAACTCTGCTTCCTGGAAGAGCAGGTAGGAATTACCGCGCCGGGGGCGTCTTTGCTAAGTTAACAAAGACAAACAGTATTTAATTGATTGACTACTATGTGTCAAGAGAAATTTGTGGGGCACTTCACGTTTTCGCGCCGAAGTTTACGGCGTCAGTGTTGCCGCCGCAGACGACCACTCCGACGCGCTCGCCTCGCTGCGGCCTGTACCGACCCGAAAGCAGCGCAGCGAAAGCTGCCGCACCCCCGGGTTCGGCGGCAATTCGCATTGTTTCCCACAGCTTTTTCTGCGATTCGATAATCTGATCGTCGGTGACGAGCAGCGCTTCTCGCACATATTTTTGCGCGATCGGAAACATCAACTGGCCGACTTGCCTGGGCGCAAGCGAATCGGCAGCGATGCCGCCCGCCGGCGCGTCGACGGGACGACCCGCTTCCAGCGCACGCTGAAGCGTCGGCGCCAGCTCGGGTTCGACGGAGATGATCTTCGTTCGGTTCTCGTACCACGCCGCGACTCCGCCGATCAGTCCACCACCGCCGACGGCGACCATGAGCGAGTCGAGTTTCGGAGACTGCTCTTCTAATTCCAGCCCGAGAGTGCCTTGTCCGAGCAACGTCTCATTGGCTTCGTAGGCGTGAATCGGGAGCGCGCCCGTGCGTTGTATCCATTCCTGGCTCGCTTCGAGTGCGTCCGCATAACGATCGCCGGCGATCACCAGCTCGGCCCCGTAACGTCGAATGCGATCGACCTTCGCCGGTGAAGCGACCGACGGCACAAAGATCGTCGCGGGCCGTGCAAGCCGCATGGCAGCATAGGCGACGGCCACACCGTGATTACCGCCCGAGGCGGCTACGACACCGACGTCCGGAACCTCGCGCGTGAGCAGATTCGTGAACGCGCCGCGTGCCTTGAACGATCCGCCGTGCTGGAAGAGCTCGAGTTTGAAAACGATCGTGATCGAGTCGAGACCGAAATCCGCGCCGTCGACCTCGAGCACAGGCGTGCGACGAATGTGCGGACGGATCAATGGTTCGATTGATTGAATCTGTGTTCGCGTAATCACACCAGTAGTATTGATAACACGGATAAATGCGGAATTAGTCTGACGCGGATGATGCGCCGTTTCTCGACGCGTTCGATCTCGAACACACCGCGTTCGTGGTCCACTGTGTCGCCGCGTTGCAGGATGCGTCCCGCACGATCCATCAGAAACCCGGCGATCGTCGTGTAGCCGTCGTCTTCGGGAATATCGAGTTTAAGATACTGGTTCGCATCGCGCACACTCAACATGCCATCGAGCACGTAGGTCTTACCGTCTCGCTTGATCTGCTCGCGTACCTCTTCGTCAAACTCGTCGTTGATCTCGCCGACGATCTCTTCCAGTAGATCCTCGAGCGTCAGAATGCCTTCCATGCCGCCGTGCTCGTCGATCACAAAGACGAAATGAACGCGAGCGGACTGCATTCTCCGCAGCGCTTCGCCAAGCGAAGCAGTGGCGGGAATGAACGTCGGCGGCCGCACGAAGTCTCTGAGCTGAAAACCATCGCCATTGATTCGTCCCATGTCGAGGTCTTTTCTGAACAGCAGACCGACGATGTCGTCAGGACTCGAATCGTAAACGGGAAGACGCGAATACCCGCTTGACGCAAAAGCGTTTCGTACATCGGCGAGCGTGGCGTTGACCTGAAGCCCGGTCACTTGCGTGCGGGGCACCATCGCCTCACTGACTTCCGCGTCGGAAAATTCAAACACGCGATGGATTAACTGTTGTTCTTCATCCTTGAGCTGGCCGCTTTGTCGCGAAACGTCGATCAGCCGTCGCAGCTCGTCTTCCGTGTAAACGGAGGTGTGTTCGCCGGATGGATGGAGACCAAAGAGGCGCACGACTTTCGTTCCCGACCAGTCGAGCATCCGGATGGGCCAGCGAAAGACTTTGTAGAACGCTTCCATGGGCCATGAGACGGCGAGTGCGACTTTCTCGGCGCGTTCGAGCGCCAGCGTTTTCGGAGCGAGCTCGCCGAGCACGATGTGCAGAAACGTGATGATCGCAAAGGCAATCGCGAAAGAGATCGTGTGCAACGTGAGATCCGAGACCCGTCCTCTCAAAGGCGCTTCGAGCAGGTGAGCGAAGACCGGTTCGCCGACCCAGCCGAGTGCGAGCGATGCCATCGTGATGCCCAACTGCGTCGCGGAAATGTAAGTGTTGAGATTGTTAAGCAGCATCAACAGGCGCTCGGCGCTGCGATCGCCGCGGGCGACCAGCATTTCGATGCGCGAGCGTCGCACGCCTACGAGAGCAAATTCTGAAGCAACAAAGAAACCGTTGGCAAAGACAAGGAAAAAGACGAGGAGAATATAAAGGACACTGATCATGCAGTTCATTCTATGGTCACACGGGTACGAATGTGAAATTTGAGAGTCTTCCTTTGCGCCTTTGCG
>DASTOZ010000050.1:0-4391 GCA_035762365.1 Pyrinomonadaceae bacterium
CGACGCTCGTCGTGGGCAGGTGCGCGATTACATCTGGTCGCCGCGAGGTAATTATCTCGCGTTCACGATGCCGAATCAGAACGCATTCACGTCGATCTACATTTGGAGTGCGGCTGATGGACAGTTGCGGCGGGTGACCGAGGAGAATAACAACTCGTACAACCCCGTGTGGGACCCGCAGGGCAATTACCTTTTCTTCTTCAGCGACCGCGAGTATCTGCCGCAACTTTCAACCGTCGAGTTTAACTTTGCGACGAACCGAACGACGCAAATCTACGCGATGACGTTGCGCAACGACGTTAAGCATCCGTTTCCGCCGGAGAGTGATGAAGTCACAGTCGCTAAGACTGCTGCCGATGACGCCGCGAAACCGGCCGCTTCACCGGCGCCGGATAAACCCGCCGAAACTCCCACAGCTCCCGCTGCCGCAGAACCGAAGCCGGAAGCAGCGCCGAAACTACCCGCGAATCTCGTGATCGACTTCGACGGTATTCAGCAGCGCGTTGCGAAAGCGCCGATTGCGGCTGACAACTATTTCGGATTGACCGCGAAGCCGGGGTTCCTGCTGTATGCCATCGGCGGTGCGGGCTACTACGGCCGCCAGGGCGATCGTACGAGCACGTTGAAGCTCTACTCGCTCAAGGATCGTAAAGAGACGACGCTCGCGGAAGACATTCGTGGTTACACACTCGCCGACGACGGTTCGAAAGTCCTCGTCGGGCAAGGTCCAGCAGCCACGACGTGGAACCTTTACGACGCAACACCGACCGGCGATCGCACGCGCAAAGCAGTTTCTACCGCGGGGCTCTTCGTCGATCGTGTTCCGGCTGAAGAGTGGAACCAGATCTTCAACGAGGTTTGGCGGCGCTATCGCGACTGGTTCTACGTTTCCAACATGCATGGCTTCGATTGGGAAGCCCTGCGCGAACAGTACAAGCCGTTGCTGAAATACGTCGCGCATCGTTCGGATCTCAACTACGTGATCCACGAGATGATTGCGGAGCTGACGGTGCAACACGCGTACATCGACGGCGGCGATTTTCAAGTTCCGCCGCGTCCGCGTTATGGACTGCCCGGTGCGCGTTTCGAATTGGACCGCGCCGCTGGACGTTATCGCATCGCGAAGATATTCACCGGCGAGAACGAGGAAGACATTTATCGCTCGCCGTTGACGGAAGTCGGGGTGAACGCGAGTGTCGGCGATTATGTGCTCGCGATCGACGGGGAAGAGTTGAAAGCGAACGACGATCCGTATCGCCTGTTGCGAAACAAGGCCGACAATCCGGTCCAGCTCACGTTGAATAAAACGCCGACGATGCAGGGCGCGCGCACTGTTTCGTATCGCCCGATCAGCGATGAATCAAACCTGATCTATCTCGATTGGATCGAGGGCAATCGCGCGAAGGTAGCGAAAGCGACTAACGGCCGCGTCGGTTACATGCACCTGCCGGATATGGGCGCGAATGGTATTCGCGAGTTCATCAAGTGGTACTACCCGCAACTGAACAAGGAAGCCATGATCGTCGACGTGCGCGCGAACGGCGGCGGCAACGTCTCGCGCATGATCATCGAGCGATTGCGTCGCAAGGTGCTGGCGCTGGGCTATTCGCGCACGAACGACGATGCGACGACGTATCCCGATGCGGTGTTTCCTGGTCCAATGGTGTCGATTCTCGACGAGAACTCCGGATCAGACGGCGACATCTTCCCCGCGATGTTCCGTGAAGCTGGACTTGGCCCATTGATTGGCAAACGTTCGTGGGGTGGCGTTGTTGGTATCACAAATCGCGGCACGCTGATCGATGGCGGTGTCGTGAACGTGCCGGAGTTTGGGTTTGCGAGTAAGAATGGTGAGTGGGTGATTGAAGGTTACGGTGTCGACCCCGACATCGAAGTCGACAACGATCCGAATTCCGTGCTGGCCGGCAAAGATCCGCAACTCGAACGCGCGATTACGGAGATTATGTTGAAGCTGAAGAACCCGGTAAAACTCCCGCGCAAGCCTGCGCCGCCCGTGAAGACAATTAAGGACTCGAGCACATCGCGCGCGAGTGCTAATTAACTATCAGCTTCTCTGTCGGAAGCATTGCGGGCATTCCTTTGTGTTGCCAGCAACGAACTGGACCATGGACGCGGCGCGAGCACGGTTTGCCTTTCCTGGTGCGAGCGCCGCAGGTGTAAACCTGCTCTGAGGTCGTCGGTGGTTGAGTTACAGCAGTTTGGGATGACGACTGCGCCGGTCGCTCGATGACAAGCGGTGGCCGTTCGTGACGGCAACCGCGTCCGATCAAAATTCCTACTAACAAGAAAATCGATGTTGTATGAGCGCGCCGTAGCCAGTGCGTTTTCGCGACACCGCGAAAGCACTTGTCGCAGAACTTGCGGCTGGTCCATGCACGCCAGCGTAGCCGGACGATCTTCTCGCCGCATTCGCAACAGAAATTTGGGCGATAAGTTGTGAGGAGCGGCAACGTGAGGTCCTTTCATTTGCAGATCGCGCGCATTATATCCGCCTTTTACGAAGCAACCGATCGCATTTCGCGAGCGTCCGAAATCAGCACGTTTGAAAAATCGACGATGGGCGGGCATACTTTCCGGGCCGATTTTCCATGAAATACGAGAGCTATCGTTCAAAAATTTCCCGCCAAATCCTGTTTTTAACGCTTCTTGTGCTCGCGGCTTCGCTGCCGGTGTCAGCGCAAGACGTCGACGACGTGATCCGCACCGAAACCTCGCTGGTGCAGTTGAATGTTGGCGTTGTTGACAAGCAGGGGCGTCCCATCAAGACGCTGACGCGAGGCGATTTCGTCGTCTATGAAGACGGCGTCAAACAGTCGATTCAGCATTTCGAGCCGGTCGACACTCCGTTCAGCGTTGTGCTTATGCTGGACATGTCAGGTTCGACCATCAACTTTCGCCCACAGTTGAAACTCGCGAGCCAGCGTTTTCTCGACGCGCTTGCGCCCGACGATCGCGTCGCGGTGATTCAGTTCAACGCGAAAGTGAAATCGCTGACGGGCTTTTCGACTGATCGTCTGAAAGCAGCATACGCGATCGAGATCGCGGAAGGCGCCGGAGAGACCCATTTTTATGAGGCGTTGAAGTACGCGTTGAAAGAGCTCGAGAAAGAGGGTAAACGGCGGAAAGCCATCGTGGTGCTCACCGACGGTTTGGATACTTCTTTGCGCAACTCGGATCGCGCGACGCTCTCGAAAGCGCAGTCTAATGAAGAGGCGCTCGCGACGATCGATCCACATTCGAGTCCGGATCTGAAGAATGTGCTTGCGTCGGCGGATCGACAAGGCGTCACGATCTTTCCGTTGGCGCTACCCTCCGGCGACCCGAAGAGACTGCCTCTACAGACACCGAACATCGTAGGAATCTACGCAGCCGCACGTGAGCGTTTGCAGTCATTGGCGGACCGTACGGGCGGGCGTCTGAACGAGATCGATCGGCTGCAATACATGGCGCAGCTTTATCGTGAAGTTGCGGCGAACATTCGTACGCTCTACACCGTCGCCTACCAGCCGCAAGGCGATCGTGTGCGTGGCAAGTGGCATGAAATCAAGGTCGAAGTCGTCAATGCTGACCTGACGGCACGCGCCAAACCCGGCTATTTCGCGCGTTGAGCGGCTCGTTTCGCCCGTTAAGAAGGCGCGTTTTACTTATTCGCCGGTAACTATTAGTATTACGGACTTCGCACCCGTAGCTCAGCTGGATAGAGTACCTGACTACGAATCAGGGGGTCGCACGTTCGAGTCGTGCCGGGTGCACCATCCATTTCCGCTCCACACACAAGGTTACGCAAAAATGCACTTGCAGTTTGCTTAGTTCAGTGGGCTAACGCACTGTTAAAGGATCTTCTCTATAACAATAAAGAGATGGAACTTTGGAAGTCTGTGATCCCAAGAAAGCACTGATTGCGTTGACGCGAATGTGCCGATTCCAATCATATGCGGACCAAAAATGTTCTGAGCAAGAAGGTCGTGTTGTCGCTGCTGCTTTGAGCTTATCAAGTTCTTCCATTGGCCCAACCAAAGGAACATAGCGGTAAAAACGTAACTGCGGCACGATGGGCATACCAGTAGGGAGAGGGCGGCGGGTCAAACCCGCAGGCTCGCCGCCCTCATGGATGGGAAGATTTCGTACAGCGCTCGCGACGACCCGGTTATTGTCTCTACCTGCGCAGTGCGCAGCGAAAGCATAAACAATTAATCGACTAAGGCAGCACCCGCACAAATCCAAACATACCTGCCTGGAAATGCGGTAGAACACCGCAGATCACTAAGTACGTGCCAGGCTTCTCGAAGTGAACCACCTCGACGCGATCCGCCGGCTGCAAACTCGGGTCCAGTCCTGACGTGCCTGTACATCCTCAGACAGCTTTAATC
>DASTOZ010000051.1:0-8691 GCA_035762365.1 Pyrinomonadaceae bacterium
GATCCGCGTAAACAATTCCATTAGGCGTGACGGTTCAATCAATCCGCGCTCAATCATATTGCGGACGTCCAGTAAGTCGGTATTGTGTCCTCGCTCAATCTTCGAGAGAGCCTGCGCATAAAAGTCGTAGTGGAAGAACTCAATCTGGCCTTCTTTACCGATATAAGAGCTACGTTCTTCCCATCCAGGCAGTGGCGGAATGAAATCCTCTGGTGAGGCGAGCTTGATGTTGAGTTGAAGATCCTCCTTTAAGTGTGGCAGCGCGCGAAGAAGATCGTCGGCCTCAGGTATGATCTTCACATCCAGATCGATCTTCGTTTCTCTCCAGCCAAGCAGAACAGCTGTTGCACCGCCGACAAAGTAAATGTGTGCGCGCTTCTTACCCGCGCGCCCGACGGCCTTCATAAACTTCTCAACCCGATCTGCGCTTACTTTCTCACGCATGTAATCGCTCGCTCGAAGCTGACGAGTTTTCTTATTAGAGCGTTGTACCTGGAGTGGGCTGAATCAGGGGTGTCGGCGGCGAGGAGATCGTAGAGACGATGTTCTGGAGAAGGATTATACGGATCCAGAGTGTCCGGGATGTTCAGACCCAGGCTACGAAGCCTGGGAGCTCCGATCGACACCAGGAGCGCTGCAATCGTTTCGCGTCGATCTTGCAGATCGCGAATACCCGCAGTGATCAAATCATTTCCTGGCAGTAAGAGCATTGATGGATTCTAGCATCCTCAGCCTAAAGGTGACGGAGGCTCGACGCCTCACCGGTACACGAGCCGCGAGCCGATGTAGTCGAAGATTTTTTCGGGCATTTGCATCTGTTCCCAGGCGCCGATGCCGGCGGTGATGGCGAGGGGCCAGAGGATGAAGAGGCTCACGGTGCCGGCCGCCGCTTTGTCGACCCACTTTCCGGCGCCGATCTCGACGGTCAGCACGTCGTCCTGCTCGGGATGAAAGACGACGTTCAGTGACGTCGCCATGCCGACAAAATCCCGCCAACTACCGCGCTTCTTGATCTGAAGCAGCACGCTGTCCTGATCGGCTTGGATCTGTTGCGTGTCGAAGTCCTGCGAGTTGAGCCAGCCACGCACGTCGCCGATTATTCTCGCGACGGCATCCGCCGAACATGCGTAGCGGCGCGTCTTCGATCCCGGAATCCGGCCAGTGCCCCCAGGATCCGCTACCGCCAACTGAGACCCACAACTCAAACAGAACCGCCAATCCGGTTCGATCCGCTTCTTGCATTGCGGACAGTCGTTTGTACGCGCGATCGGTTGCGCGACGACGCCCGGACTTCCCGCGCCGACGGGTGTTCCAGGCGTCTGGGGCGGGCGCGGTTGCCACGCCGGACGCTGCGGCGCCGACAGCCTTCTGAGAGCCTCGTCGACCTTTCTTCCGACAGACGCGAGCAAATCGTCTCGTTGTTTAAGACTCAACAGCAGGTCGCGAATCTCAGCGTGCGCGCGTCCCTTCTCAATCGCATCTTCAATTTCGACGAAGAGCAAGTTCTGCTCTTTCGCACTCAACGTGGCGGGTGACACGATTCGGTCTTTGATCTCGCTCAGGTAGGAAACTGGCACCGGCGGAGGCGACGGCAGAGGATCGGGCAACCCAGGTGGCGCCGGTGTCGAATTGATCGCCTTCAACAGCGCAAACGCGGCCGCCTTGTCGCGTTGCACGTAGTTGGTCACCTGAATCTCAGCCAGCGGCGCTGACAGTAGACTGAGCCTGATGTTGTCGGAAACCAGCACCGGAAGTATCGGCCGGCCGAGCTTGCACACATAATCCAGCTCGCTGCGGCAAGCCTCCGACTCCCACGACTCCTGCGAAAGCGCGAAGATAAAAATGTCGCAGTCGCGAATACTCGCCAGGATGTTGTCCCACCAACGCTGCCCGCCCGTGAGCGTCTGGTCGTGCCAGGCGTTGAAGCCGACGTCCTGAAGGTCTTTCACAAGCTGGCCGACCGCGTCGAGATTGTTCCGGCTGTAGCTGATAAAGACTTTTCGCATACCGCGACTCTCCTAGGTCCTGAGGTTGGCAAATCCTAACTCATGCCTAAGCTTTAGGGAACACGGATCTGAACCAGAAATCAAAACAAATGCTAAGCAGGTTAGACGCCCCTTGCCTCATCCGGCGAGTTGCGGCCATAATACGCTCGACAAACTGATACCAACTCTAAGCGAGCCTGATGCTCGCTTGCCGTATTTCAGGAGCCAGCAATTTGAATTTTTTCTCGTATTTACGCCCCCATATCCATGCAATCCTCCCGACCCTTCTAGTTCTTATCACAACCGGTCTCGCGGTCGGCCAGACGACTGGCTCGAGCGAGGAAGTCCCGGCAGCCAATCCAGCGATGCGCCGGATCGAGCATGCCCGCGCCCTGGCTGCCGTGCACCAGCTTCAGGCTGCCGCCACTGAGCTCGAGAACGTGCGCGCGTCAGCCACCGACGTCGCGGTGCGCAACATCACGACGCTGATGTTGCTCGGTATTTATCTCGAAGACGGAAACTACGGCCGTTCACAGGCGCTACTCGAAGAAGCTTTCGCCAGTCGCGCCGCGCAAAAAGACGAATCGATTCGCACCTATTTCGCCGCTGCCGGCCAAACGCTCAACGGTATTCGCACGCGACTCGCTCGGTACCGCAGTTACGGTATCAACCCCTCTGACGCGGGCCTTCCCGCGGAAGCAACCGCCGACCTCGACCGCCTTCGCAACATGCTCGAACGCGTGATTGCACAGGCAAACCAGATCTCCACAGAAGCAGGACGATCCTACGACGCACTCGCTCTCCAGGAAGACGTGCTCGGAATCCGGCTTTCACTCTCTCGCAGCGACGAAGATCGCGCAAAGTGGCAGACGGAATACTTGTTAGCACGTGAAAAGATGGCGTCGGCCGGTGGTCAGGTGCAGGCGCTCGGGCGCTCACCGGCGCTGGACGCCGTCACAGCCAAGATCCCGAACCCGTTCCAGAAAGCTGCGGAACCCCAGGGTCAAGGGCAAACATCGTCGCCGCCGACGAACGGCACTAGCGCAACGGGTGCTCCCGGTTCCGCCAGTCCAAGTCCGATTCTCTCGTCCACCACTACATCCGGTCCGGAGCCGCAACTGATCACCACCGGCTCGTTAAGCGGCCGCGAAAGCAAACGCGTGACGCCGGTTTACCCGTCAATGGCGAAAACCCACAACGTCACCGGCACCGTCCGCGTGTTTGCCATCGTCGACGAAAACGGAAAGATCTGGATCACCAACTCCGAGGGTCCAACGATGCTGCGCGGAGCGGCAGAAGAGGCCGCTCGCGGTTGGGTCTTCCCGCCGTCGACATCCAACGGCAAACCGGTACGTTTCGCCGGATATCTCGACTTCGACTTCAAATTATGACGAGTGACGTAGCGTCCCCACAGCTTCGCGGACCCGGGCCACTAATCTTGACTTAAAAGTAAGGTTTCGCATAAAATGCTTGCGGTTAATAATTTAGATGAAGATTTCGGCACAAGAAGAATACGGTCTGCGCTGCTTGTTACAGCTCGCGCGTGCGGACACGATCGGCCAGTCGCTGACGCTTGCGCAGATTGCCCAACTCGAGGGAATCTCGACGGCGAACGCAGGTAAGTTGCTGTGGATTTTGAGTAAAGCCGGACTTGTGCAATCGACGCGCGGCATCAAAGGCGGTTACTCGCTCGCGAAACCAGCGTCAGAGATTCGATTGAATCAGGTGATCAGAGTGCTCGAAGGGGAACCCGCGGAGTCGCATTGCAAGAGCTACGCGGGCGTCCTCGACGCTTGCGTTCACACGGGAGACTGCGGCATTCGACCGGTGATCGTCGAGCTGCACCAGATCGTCGACAACGCGCTCGCCGACATCACGCTGTCGCAACTGTTGGGAACCGAAGCAAACGTCGACGCACTGTTGCACCAGATTCAAGGCGTCAGACCGAGGGTTTAAGACGCGCGCAGCGCACAGAGATACTGATGAGCACAGCAGAACTTTTAGGCAAACGAGAATATAAATACGGCTTCGTCACAGACATCGAGTCGGACATGATCCCGCGCGGTCTGAACGAGGACACTATACGTCTGATCGCGGCGAAGAAAAACGAGCCCGAATGGATGCTCGAGTTTCGGCTCAAGGCTTTCCGCCACTGGCTCACGATGACGGAGCCGAAGCATTGGCCCAACATCAGCTATCCTGACATCGATTACCAGAACATCATTTACTACAGCGCGCCGAAGCAGAAGCCGACGAAGGCGAGTCTCGACGAAGTCGATCCTGAACTGTTGCGGACGTTCGAAAAGCTCGGCATTCCGTTGCAAGAGCAGAAACAGTTGGCCGGTGTCGCGGTGGATGCGGTGTTCGATTCGGTCTCGGTCGCGACGACTTACAAAGAGAAGCTGAAGAAGCACGGCGTGATCTTCTGTTCGTTCACCGAAGCGATCAGAGAGTATCCGGACCTGGTGAAGAAGTATCTTGGCTCGGTTGTTCCGACCAACGACAACTTCTTCGCCGCGTTGAATAGCGCGGTCTTTTCGGACGGCAGTTTCGTGTTCATTCCGAAGGGCGTGCGCTGTCCGATGGAGTTGTCGACGTATTTCCGCATCAACAACCAGGAGTCAGGGCAGTTTGAGCGCACGCTGATTGTCGCCGAAGAGGCTTCGCACGTTTCGTATCTCGAAGGCTGCACGGCGCCGAAGTTCGATCGCAACCAGCTTCACGCGGCTGTCGTTGAGCTCATCGCGCTCGACGACGCGCAGATCAAATACTCGACCGTGCAGAACTGGTACGCGGGCGACGAAGAAGGACGCGGCGGCATTTACAACTTCGTCACGAAGCGCGGCAAGTGCCAGGGCCGCAACTCGAAGATCTCATGGACGCAGGTGGAAACTGGATCGGCGATCACGTGGAAGTATCCGTCGTGCATCCTCGTCGGCGACAACTCGATCGGTGAGTTTTATTCAGTGGCGCTGACGAACCACGCGCAACAAGCCGACACGGGCACGAAGATGATCCACCTCGGCAAGAACACGCGCTCCACGATCATATCGAAAGGCATCGCGGCGGGTAATTCGAACAACAGCTATCGCGGGCTCGTGAAGGTGATGCCGAAAGCTGAGAACGCGCGCAACTACACGCAATGCGATTCGATGCTGATCGGTTCGCACTGCGGCGCAAACACATTCCCGTACATTGAAGTCATGAATAACAGCTCGAGCGTCGAGCACGAAGCGTCGACTTCGAAGATCAGCGAAGAACAACTTTTCTACTTGCAGCAGCGCGGCATTTCGCAGGAAGACGCGGTGTCGCTAATCATCAACGGTTTCTGCAAAGACGTCTTTCTGCAGTTGCCGATGGAATTCGCGGTCGAAGCTACGCGACTGCTGGGACTGAAATTGGAAGGCAGTGTCGGCTAATCAATGTTAGAGATCAGAAACTTACACGCCGCAATCGACGGCAACGAAATTCTCAAGGGCATCAACCTGACAGTCCGCAAGGGCGAGGTGCACGCCATCATGGGCCCGAACGGCTCGGGCAAATCGACGTTGGCGAAAGTGCTCGCCGGACATCCGCAATATGAAGTGACCGCGGGCGAAGTGATTTACGAAGGCAAGAACCTGTTGGAGATGTCGCCGGACGAGCGCGCGCGTGAAGGCGTGTTCATGGCGTTTCAGTATCCGATTGAAGTGCCGGGTGTTTCGAACGCGCAGTTTCTGCGGCTCGCGTACAACGAAAAACGCAAGCATCACGGCGAAGAGGAACTGGATCCGCTCGAGTTCAAAGACCTGCTGAAGGAACGCGCGAAGGTCGTCGAGATGGACGCGAGTTTCATGTCGCGTTCCGTGAACGAGGGTTTTTCGGGCGGTGAAAAGAAGCGCAACGAGATACTGCAAATGGCAGTGCTCGAACCGAAGCTTGCCGTGCTCGATGAAACCGATTCAGGTCTCGACATCGATGCGTTGCGAGTCGTCGCCGGCGGCGTGAATCAACTGCTGACGCCGGACAATGCGATCATCGTCGTCACGCACTATCAGCGACTCTTGAATTACATCGTTCCAGATTACGTGCACGTTTTGGCGGGGGGCCGGATCGCGCGCGAAGGCGGCAAGGAGCTGGCGCTCGAATTGGAAGAGAAGGGCTACGACTGGATCAAGTCTGTAGACGCGACAACGACAGGAGCGGGCGCGCTAACCTAAGCGCGAATCAAGTGATGGTCACAGAACTGGTCAAGTCAGAGAGTCATTATCAAGTTGCGTTTCGGGCCGTGCGTGAATCGAGTCCCACTGTGCCGTGGCTCGAGCTCGTGCGTTCAGGCGCGATCGATCGCTTCGAGCAAATCGGCTTTCCGACCGTGCGAGACGAGGAATGGAAGTACACGAACCTCGCCGGGCTCGCGAAGGAACAGTTTCAACCGGCTGTCGTGCCGGTCGAGTTCGCCGACCCGAACGTCGCTCGTTTCGCGTACCCGGAAACTAAGAACGCGCACCTCGTCGTCGTCAATGGTTTTCTGCGCGATGACTTGTCTGCCCGAAATGGACTCGACGAGATCGTCGCGATCGATCTTTTCAGTGCTGTCGCCGATGCGCGCTACAACAAGATCGCGCGCAAATACCTCGCGCGGAACGCCAACTATCACGACAACGGCGTGAAAGCGCTGAACACTGCGTTCTTACAGTCGGGCGTGTTTCTCTGGATTCCGAAGAACGTGAAACTCGAGACGCCGTTGCAGATCACGTTTGTTGCGGATGCGTCGAGTCCGAAGCGTGCGAGTTTCCCGCGGCTGCTCGTCGTAGCCGAAGAGAACAGTTCCGCGACGTTGATCGAGAGCTTTGTGTCCACCGGCGATGAGAGTCATTTCACTAACGCAATCGCCGAGATCGTGCTGAAAGACGGCGCGCGGCTCGAACACTATCGCCTTCAAAACGAACACCGGAACGTCTACCACGTCGCGACCACCGCGACCGAACTGGGGCGCGCGAGCAGTTACGACGCAACCTCGATCAACCTGGGCGCGCAACTTGCCCGTCACGACATTTCCGTCGTTATGGACCACGAAGGCGCCGAGTGTTGGGTCGATGGCTTGTACGTTGCCGGCGCGAACCAGCACACGGACACGCATTCAGTCATCGATCACAAACAGCCGAACTGCACGAGCCATCAGTTGTACAAAGGCATTCTCGACGGCGACGCCCGCGCGGTTTTCAACGGTAAAATCTTCGTCCGCGAAGGCGCGCAGAAGACCGACGCGATGCAGACGAACAAGAACCTCTTGTTGTCGGCGCAGGCGCGAGTCGATACGAAGCCGCAGTTGGAAATCTACGCGGACGACGTGAAGTGCGCGCACGGCGCCGCCGTGGGCCAGATCGACGAGGAAGAGTTGTTCTACCTGCAAACCCGCGGGATGAATCCCGAGCTCGCTCGCAGTCTTCTGACTTACGGTTTTGCTGAAGAAGTGATCGGCAAGATCAAGATCGACTCGATTCGATCGCAACTGGACGATGCCGTGCTGACCCATCTGCACACGAGACTCGAGGCGTAAGGTGAGTACCGAAGTAGCTTCCATCGTCAAATCCGATCCGGCAACTGATCCGGGGACAAAGGCCGTGTGGAACGTCGAACGCATTCGCGCCGATTTCCCGGTGCTGCATCAGACCGTAAACGGCAAGCCACTCATCTATCTCGACAACTCCGCTTCATCGCAAGTGCCGCAGGTCGTCATCGATCGCGGCAGTGTCTACATCGAGCAGGAACATTCAAACATCCATCGCGGCGTTCACTACTTGAGCCAGAAGGCGACGACGGCTTACGAAGGCGCGCGCGAGAAGGTGAAGCGGTTCATTAACGCGCGCGAGAGTCGCGAGTGCATCTTCGTGCGCGGCGCGACTGAAGGCATCAACCTCGTGATGTACGGCTATGGTCGCAAGTTCATCGGTGAGGGCGACGAGATCGTCATCTCGGCGATGGAGCATCACGCGAACATCGTTCCCTGGCAGATGCTGTGCGATGAAAAAGGCGCGCGGCTGCGTGTCGTGCCGATGAACGATGCCGGGGAATTGCTGCTCGACGAATACGACGGCCTGTTGAATGAGCGGACGAAGTTCGTTTCTCTGATTCACGTCTCAAACGCGCTCGGCACGATCAATCCGGTGAAAGAGATGATTGCCCAGGCGCACAAGTACGGCGTGCCCGTGCTGATCGACGGTGCACAGGCGGCGCCACACATGCCGGTTGACGTGCAGGATCTCGATGCAGACTTCTACGTGTTTTCCGGTCACAAGATGTATGCGCCGACCGGCAGTGGGATCGTTTACGGCAAGGCCGAGCTGCTCGAAGAGATGAATCCGTTTCAGGGTGGCGGTGACATGATAAAGACCGTCACGTTTGAGAAGACGACGTACGCCGACCTGCCGAACAAGCTCGAAGCAGGCACGCCGGCAATCGCGTCGCAGATTGGTCTCGGCGCGGCGATCGATTACCTCAACAGCATTGGACGCGAACAGGCGGCGGCGTATGAAGCCGAGTTGCTGCGTTACGCGACCGAGCGAGTTTCGGCGATCGAGGGCGTGCGTATCATCGGCACCGCGAAGAACAAGGCGAGCGTGCTGTCGTTTATCATCGACGACATTCATCCGCACGACATCGGCACGATCCTGGACCAGGAAGGCATTGCCGTTCGCGCCGGACACCATTGCGCGCAACCCGT
>DASTOZ010000052.1:0-4575 GCA_035762365.1 Pyrinomonadaceae bacterium
TACGGGCAACTGGTTCACCAGAGCGTTCAAGAAAATCTTCTGAACGTTTCTCGAGAGAGAGGCTCTAACGGATTACGCTGGCGCGGTGATCTCGATCGCCGCGACGCCAGCTATCACCCCGTAACGCCAAGTGTCGCCGACGTCGCGGCCGGAATACATACAGAATTGAACTGTGCGCGCCGCTCGATAAAAACTAAGGCTGCTGCACGGCCTCGAACTTCAAATCGACTTTTCGAGAGTCGTCGCGCTCCGGCAGTGCGATTGATGCGGAGCAAACCACACGATGTGAAGGATCGTTGTTTGGTGACAGGATGAACGGTGATTCTTTAGTTGAAGCGCAGACTTTGTACTTGTCAGGTATATCGTTGACGGTAATGTCGAAACTTCCATTGTCGGCTGTTTTCATGCAAGGTATCCGGCCGTTGATGGGACGTTCGGCGGGTATGACGCATACATTCATTCGAGGTAACGCCCTGCCATCTGACTCGCTGACCGTTCCCCCGAAGTGATACGCGAAACGCGTTTGTGCTTGCTGAGGAGATGCGATTACGCCAATGTTCGCGATCGTTGCGCCTTTGGTCATCGACGGTACTGCGCAGACGTAAAGCACCACACCCGCGACGGGAGCCCGAGCTTCAAAGATCACTTTGCCGACGTAATCGGTTACGTAACCAACTTTCATTCCTTGTTCGACGTACGTTCCACGCCTGACCACCGGATAAAACATTCCGGTTTGCTCACTAGCCAGCGTCACGACCTTTTCTAACCAGACGGGACGTTCGACCATCGACACTTGCCCCGGCAACATCTTCAAATAACGCATCACACTCAAACAGCCGTTGATGAGTGCGTTCAGATCGTCTGTTTCTACCGTGCCCGCGTATCCCGCTTCGGCGGTAATCGACGGTTTGCCGCGCGTCGTGGCTGTGTTTTCAAGATAGCGCGACGCCTGCGGATCTTTCGGCCGTTCCGTGGAAATAATGATGTGGTCCAGACCGAAGGCAAGCACCATCTCGCGCGAAATCTGATCCTGCTTCTCGTTTCCGGTCCTGGTCCAGTAACTGTAAGGTCGCAGGCTTTCATCCAAATCGCCGCCGTGAAGATCGATCAAGTGATCGCATTGCTCGACAACTTGTTTGGTGATCAGATAAGAGGCGCGCTCAGTTTGACTGCCATCCATCTTGCCCGGGTAGAAGCGGTTCATGCTTTTCTTATCCACCGGGTTGACGTGCGGCACCTTCTGCTCGAACGATTGAATATTGATGAGCGGCACGATGATTACCGTGCCGGAGATTTTGGCTGGATCCAGCATCGCGATCAGTTTCTCGAGCGCGATGATTGAAGTGTATTCCGTGCCGTGCGAACCGGCGACGAGCGCCAACACCGGTCCCGGCATCGTGCCATGAACGACTGCGACGGGAATGCTAAGACCAGCATCGACGCCGGGTGGAACTTCGATTGTGCCCGTGACTTTCTGCCCGCGCGAAGCAGTTGCGTTTCCGACAGTGACCGTTTTGCGATCCTGACCGGCGGTAACGACCAGGAGGAAAAGCGTCAGTGCGAAGCTCGCGCTTAGGCGTCTCATCGTTTGGGAGTCGCTCTCGGTTTCACCCGGTTAAGTAACGGGCGATGGAGGTCTGCGAAAGTCTTTTGCAAGCCACCGTTGTTTGTTACCCAGTCAGCACTGGTGACATTCGGTGCAAGCACCGGAGGCTCACCAGTTGGTCTACCCTTGCCACTGGTCGGCATGATTCTCGAGACGCTGCGATCGATACCCAGGACGCCCTCGGTAAGACTATCGGGCTTGCTGCTGTTTAGCTGGCCTGACCACGACCATTCGCCGATTTGCAAAACCTGCCGGGCACCGCCTTTTGGTTCGAACAGCAGGAACATCCGAAAATCGTCGCGAGCTTCGACTACCTTCATCATGGCTTCGAGGTCAAAGCCCGTGTGTATTCGTTGCCCCGGAGAATCGTTTGCCATGGCAATCTTGAGGCCGGGATTGCTCGGGTCTTTGCCGTCAAATACCTGGGTCGGATAAGGATCCTCGGTGTCGAGCACGAACCCGGAGGTCTGTAATGTGTTGCGGGTTCGATCCTTGTAAATGATCTGACGGAACGCCTGCACGTTTTGCACGTAGAGAAGAGTTCCGCAGTCGGCGGGATTTACGGAGACGCCTGTGCTCATGGTCATCCCCGGAGGGTTCCCATCGCCGGCGTGGAGACGTTTGAATAGTCCTTCGTTAGTGACGTCGACCGTACCGCCATCGAGGACCATGTTTGACGCTTGTGCCTGGCAAGCTCCGGTCTGTTGGACGGGTTGTGGACCAACGGGCAGCAACAAGTGTGGAGGCGTAATCACTCGCACTGCGCGGCTACGCGCGAAATTCTCCTGCGTCTCGCCGGGAAGCGACTTGATCGATCCGGCAGCGATTATGTTGAGTCGATCGGCAGCGATGCCCTGGTCCACCAGAGCTTTCTTAACCGATTCAGCGCGCTTGGTCGACAACTCATCGTTTCGCGTGCCCGTGAAGCTGGCCTGCCCCTCGATATCGATCAGAGCGCTCGGGTCGCGAGTTAGTGCGGCCTTGATCTCCGCAGCTATCTTTTTTAACGGCGCTGCATGTTCGGGTCGAAGCTTGTGCTGCCCGATATCGAAATTCCATAACAGATGTTCCCCGGCGCGAACGTCGTCGGCCTTGCCTCCGCCCGGAAAAGGCGCTTCCTGCACTGATCGTTGGACCGTGCGGGATGCGTGTGAACCGGATTGCTGTACCACGTGCGCGAGCTCGTGCGCGAGGAGTCGTTGGCCCTGCTGAGTGTCGGGAGAATGTTGTCCGGTGGCGAATACGATGTCGTTGCCAATGGTGTAGGCCTTGGCGTTGATAGCGCGCGCGGATTCGTTGGCGCGCGAGTCCGTATGAACACGCACGTTGCTGAAGTCGTAGCCAACACGCGAGCTGAAGTATTCGTGCGATGAAGCGGACAACGGCTGGCCTCCGCCCTTGACGCCGTTGACATACGACTCGACTTCCTCAGTCGCTTCCGGCGCTGCGGACGTACCAGCCGGTTTCGCTTGAAGGTCTACATCCGATTGAGACTCCGGCGCGCGCATGAGTTGATCAGCAAACCGGTCGGCTTCGCGTTCAGCACTATCGTGGGGATTGCTGACGGTGAGTTTCGTTTGGATGCGATTCGTGAGACGACTCGTGGCCGAGTTACCGATCGTCCTTTGCAGATGATAGTCGGGCCGGCGAACTCGAGTTGAGGAGGCTTTCTTTGCGTTTGACCGATGGATTCGGTTTGGGGCTCGCTGTTGAGAAGCGATCTTGAATTGCATGATCAATCTCCTTCTTAAGCTCTCGCGGTCAGTATTATGGACGTTTCCGTTCTCAAAGCAACTCCTGTCGGGACGTTTCCGCTCGAACAGCCGCCTCCGTCTTTTGTCAATCATTACGGTTGGAATCGAGGTCGGAGGAGACGATCGCGGTCGCATTTCCCGCGAAGCGACCAAGCCAGACGATCGAAGGTTGGTCCATATCGAGTTGGGCCAGGCCCAGCGGTCTTGTCAGCGTCTTCCCGCCAATGTTCTGGCCCGCGCGTGCGACGAGGTGAAGGTCAGCTTCGGAGGCGCCGATCCAGATCCCGACGTTGTTGGAAGCGTCGACGCGGCCGACACCGAGCGTCAAGGTAGCGATGAATACGACGCTCCCGTCTTTGCCGATTTGCAAGTCGCCGAAGGTACCGAAGGTTCCGGTCGTTCCCACGGCCGCCGTTCCTTTCAGCGCAATTGGATTAACCGAACGGACTCACAGATCGGCTGTGTGGTCCAATTAAAAAGAAAGGCTAGTTGAAAGGTGTCACGATCTCACTCACATCGCAACGCCGTCAACGGGTCCACTTTCGTCGCCCGCCGCGCCGGGATGTAACATGCGAACAGCGCCACGCCAGTGAGCAGCAATGCAATAACCGTAAACGTCGCCGGATCAGTCGCGGTCACGCCAAACAACAAGCTCGTCATCAGGCGCGTCAACGCGAAGGCCCCGGCCAAACCAATCACCACGCCGATCAGCGTAAGGGTCATACCTTGCCCTACAACCAGTCTGAGCACATCTCGTTGAGTTGCGCCCAACGCGGTACGGATGCCGATCTCGTGTGTTTGTTGCGTGACTGCATGGGCCATTACGCCGTAGATGCCCACGGCGGCCAGCAACAGCGCCGCGACCGCCAGAGCGCCCATCAGAAACATCGTGGCGCGCGGGACCGCGACCTCGTCGGAGAAGAACTGCTCCATGGCCCTGACGCGGTAGACCGGTTGCTCCGGATCCACCGTCTGCACGGCGGCGCGCATCGCGGGGGCGAGCTGTTCCGGCGCCGCCACGGCGTGCGCGATGAGCGTCATTGCTGCGCGCGGGCGCTGCGCGAAGGGCACGTAAATCTCCGGCCGGGTCGGCGCGACCAGCCCGGCCTCCTTGGTGTCATTGACCACTCCGACGATCTCGCGCCAGGGCATCGGCTGTGAGTCGTAAATCTGGATGCGTTTGCCGATAGGATCTTCGCCGGGCCAGTAGGTTGC
>DASTOZ010000053.1:0-3264 GCA_035762365.1 Pyrinomonadaceae bacterium
TACAAACTGTCCGAGAAACTTGCGGATGAGATTTGGAAGATTGTCGCTAGTTGGAGCTTCTTTGCGCGCAATACTGTGGGAGTTCAGATAGTTAAAGCCGCAGACAGCATTGGCGCCAACATTGCGGAGGGCAGCGGCCGAGGTAGCGATCCGGAATTGAAGCGGTTCTTACGAATTTCGCGCGGTTCGCTATACGAGACTCAACACTGGCTCCGTCGGGCGTACATCAGAGGTTTACTGTCAGAGAACCAAACAAAAGAGCTTGTGCCAATCATAACGGAACTGACTCCTCGATTGAATGCATACTTGAGTTCAATCGGTTCACTTAGAAGACGCTCGGTTGGCCTGTAGGTTCGAACAAAGACCGAAGCCCAAAGGCCCAAGACCACGTAGGAATGCTCGAACTCCGACAAATAACCAAACGCTTCGGCGATGTGCTGGCTAACGATCAGGTCGACATCGTCGTTAAGCCGGGAACGATTCATGCCATCGTGGGCGAGAACGGCGCGGGTAAGTCGACCGCGATGCGCATCGCTTACGGTTTCTACACCGCCGACAGCGGTCAGATCCTGGTCGACGGCCAGGTCCGCGAGATCAAGTCGCCGCACGATGCGATCGCGCTGGGCATCGGCATGGTCCACCAGCACTTCATGCTGGTCGAGGACATGACCGTGGCGGAGAACATCGTCCTCGGCGCTGAACCCGGCTCGTCCCTTTCTCTCGATCTCAAGAGCGCAGCCGCGCAGATTCGCCAACTCTCCGAAGAGTTCAAACTCGCCGTCAATCCGAACGAACCCGTCGAACATCTGTCCGTGGGCCAACAACAGCGCGTCGAACTGCTGAAAGCGCTCTATCGACATGCGCGACTGTTGATTCTCGACGAACCGACGGCCGTACTCACGCCGCTCGAGGTGGAAGAGTTTTTCACGATCCTGCGCCGCATGCGCGAACAGGGAAAGACGGTCATCATCATCACGCACAAACTCTCGGAAGTGCTCGCGATTTCCGATGAAGTCACCGTTATGCGCGATGGCAAGGTTGTCGGTCGGGTGCAAACGAAAGACACGAACGCCGCCGAGTTAGCGCGAATGATGGTCGGGCGCGAAGTTCTCCTGCGGGTCGAGAAACCCGATCCGAAAGTTGGTGCAGCGCAGCTCGAAGTGCGAAACCTTTCAGTCGTGGCGAATGATGGGGCGAAGCGCGTCAACGGTGTTTCGTTTGAAGTTCGCAGCGGCGAGATCGTGGGCATCGCGGGTGTTGAAGGAAACGGGCAGACGGAGTTGATGGAAGCACTCGCTGGTTTGGTCGATGTGTCGCGCATGACGGGCGAAACGATCTTCGGCGGCAAGAACATCAACGGCGTCGGCGCACGACAGCGCCGCGAACTGGGCATCGCGCACATACCTGAAGATCGTCATCGTCGCGGACTCTTGCTCGATTTCAGTCTCGCCGAGAACTCGATCCTGGGCGTCCACTATCGCCCGCCGATCGCCGCGCTCGTCGGCAATATCTTTCTCGACGAACGTGCGATTCAACGAAGGGCCAACGAGATCATCAAGGCGTTCGACGTGCGGCCGCCGAACGCGGCGTTACCGGCGCGCGCGCTTTCCGGTGGCAATCAGCAGAAGCTGATCATCGGCCGCGAATATCATGTCGATCCGAAGTTGTTGCTGGTGTCGCAGCCGACGCGCGGCGTCGACATCGGGGCGATCGAGTTTATTCACCGGCAGTTGGTCCGCCTGCGTGACGACGGTTGCGCGATCCTGTTGGTTTCAGCGGAGCTCGAAGAAGTGACGAGTCTTTCCGATCGTTTGCTGGTGATTCACGACGGAAAAATCGCCGGCGAAGTTGATCCAAAAGTGGCGACGATGGAAGAGATCGGGTTGTTGATGACACGGGGGCATTAGTGCTTGGTGCTTTGTGCTTGGTACTTTGTTCGTTGTTGTGAGTAGCACGCAGGTACCAGGCCCCGCATTAAGAACAAACGACAAAGAACCAAGAACAAAGTACAAAGAACAAAGCAGATGCCCAAATTCTTGCGTGACCTCATTTTCCCGCTGATCGCTGTCGTGGCAGCTTTTATCGTCGGCGGCATTCTGATCCTGCTCGTCGGCGACAATCCGATCGTTGCTTATCGATTGCTCCTCGGCAGCGCGTTGTCGTGGCCGGACGGCATCGGTTACACGCTCTTTCATGCAACGCCTTTGATCTTCACCGGACTCGCCGTGCTCGTCGGGTTTCGTTGTGGTCTATTCAACATCGGTGTTGAAGGACAACTCTACGTCGCGGCGTTTGCGACGGCGTGGGTGGGAATCACGATGGCCCATCGGTCGGCATGGGTTCTCGTTCCGCTGTGTTTCCTGGCCGCGATACTGGCCGGCGCGTTGTGGGGCGGGATTCCGGGCGTGCTGAAAGCGTATTTTGGCTCGCACGAAGTCATCAACACGATCATGTTGAACTTCATCGCGGTCGCGCTCGTGAGTTACCTCACGCAGTATCACTACCGCGAAGCAAACGATCCGATTCTCCAAAGCGCGCCAATCGGCTGGGGCGCGCACATCGCGCGACTCGGCAAGTTTATTCCGGGTTTGCCTGAGCGCATTCCGTTGAACCTCGCGTTTCTGCTGGCGCTGCTTTGTTGTCTGCTGGTCTATCTGTTCTTGTGGCGCACGAAGTGGGGCTATGAAATACGCGCGACCGGAAGCAATCCGTCGGCGGCGGAGTACGGTGGTATTTCGATCCGCAAACAGATCGTCCTCGCGATGGCCGTGTCGGGCGCGCTTGCGGGCATGGTGGGAATCAACGAAGTGATGGGTTACCGCTATCGTTACTACGACGGCTTCTCTGACAACTACGGCTTCACCGGAATCGCCGTGGCGTTGCTCGGGCGCAATCATCCGGTCGGCGTGATACTCGCGGCTCTGTTATTTGCGGTGCTCCAGCATGGCGGGATCTATGTCGACGGTTTTTCCGAGCACGTCACGAAAGACATCGTGCAGGTGCTACAGGGAATCATCATTCTGTTTGTCGCTGCTGAGGCTTTCTTCAAATGGTCGTTGGGCAGGTTTGGATTCAGGCGATTGAGGGCGTAAACGAATGAGAGACGTATTTACGTGGTCACTAGTTGCCTCGACGATCAGGCTCGCCACGCCGTTGATCCTGGCCGCGCTTGGCGGACTCTTCTCCGAGCGTTCAGGTGTAATCAACATCGCCCTCGAGGGAAAGATGCTGGCGGGCGCATTCACTGCCGCTGCCGTGACCTAC